>NZ_LOTA01000036.1:0-1341 GCF_001521935.1 Burkholderia sp. RF7-non_BP4
CAGATGCCGGCACGATGGGCCGTGCCAACTCGGTTCCGGTGCCGCCCGTTGCCCGATGCGCGGCGCCAGCTGCCGCCGAGGCCAGCATCGCGGCTTGTTCGCGGGTTTTCTGAGCCGCAGGCTGAGTGGCCGTCGCGTCAACATTCGGCGGATACGGTTGAAAACGAACGCGCGGCTGGAAGATTTGTGCTGCAATCGACATAGTCTTATCCTTGAATCAAATCTATTACAAAGCAACGATCAGACCGATCGCGCCAGGTTTTTGAGAATTGCCTGTCCCGTCGTCAATTCAACCGCGTTCGCCGACACCATGTCCTGCATCACGCTCGCGAGCGCCTTGTTGCGATCTGCGAACACCTGCAGGGCCGAGTCCATCAGTTGCTTGAGCACCGACAGATCGAACTCGGCCATCTTGAGGTCCGCCTTCTTCTTCGCGACATTCAGCTCCGCCTTCGCGGTCAGCACGTCCATCGTGCCTTGCGCGACGGTGCTGCCCGCGTTGAACGCGACATTCACCTGCTGCCCGCGCGTCATCAATTTTTCAACGTTCTCGTCCGTGATGCCCAACGACTTGCGCATCCGGCCCATCGCTGCCGCAGTCTTGCCGCTGAACTCCTCAAAACCTACTTTCTCGCTCAGATTCGCGAGGGCCTCCTTCAGCATCTTGCCCAGCGACGTCTCCATGAACTTCGCGACCTGCTCGGCAACCACCCCCGCCACCTTGGACGCGACGGACTTCACGAGCGATCCGCCGACCACGGCGACCGCCACCATCGCGATACCCGTGACCACCGCACCGATAATCGCGCCGGCAAACTCGGCCTTCTCCTTGGACACGCCGCACGCCTCCAGCGCCTGGGTCGCGACCTTCGACACAAAATTCATGATGGGCTTGACGACCGCATCCATCATCGGCTTCATCGCTTCGTCAATAAACGACTTCCCGGTGACCGCGTGACAGATTTCATCGCCCGCCGCAAGCGCAAGGCCTACGCCCGCCAACGCGAGGCTGGCGCCGCCCGTAAAGGCGGCTGCCGCCACGCTGACCGCGGTGACGACCCAGCCCAGGATCTTGCCGACGCAGCCCATCGTCTTCTGCATCTGCTCGGCCTTCTTTTGCTGCTCCTCCGCCTTCTGGACAGCCTTCTCGTAGTCGTTCGACTTCTTTTGCATGTCCTTTTGCTGCGCCTTCATCATCGTGAGATTCAGGCGTTCGCCATTGTTGAGCTCGGTGACGTTATTCCTTTCCATCACTTCGCCCAACGCGCCGAAGATCAGCGTCACCTCGGCGATGCCGTGCAAGCGGCCCAACGCGCCCAGCATATGCGCCTGCTTGGCCAA
>NZ_LOTA01000037.1:0-6313 GCF_001521935.1 Burkholderia sp. RF7-non_BP4
GCGTTCTTCTGGCTGGCCGTCGACACGAAGTCGTACAGGTGTTGGCCGTCGAGATTGATCGTGAAGTGGCCTTCGACGACGGGCGGCTTCTCGTCTTTCTTCTGCGCGAAGATCGCGTTGCCGATCATCTTGCCGATGCGCTCGCCGAAGTCGTGGCCGAAGTAGCCGGCGATCGCACCGCCGATCGCGCCGACAGCGGTGCCGGCGATCGGCACGACCGAGCCGGCTGCCGCACCTGCGGCCGCGCCCAGTGCCATGCCGCCAAGACCGCCGACAACGCCCCCGGCGACGCCGACATAGCCGGCCTTCTTTTGATCCGGTGTCATCGAGTCGTTGTTGGCGATGGAGTACGCCTCCATGCCGCCAACAACCGCCTGTAGCGGCGCACCGAACCGGCCGATCAGACGCGCCCCGGCTGCGAAACGCGAGCCGAAGGTCGCGGCCTGCGCGGCGGTGCCGAGCGCGCCGGCTGACGCAGCAGCAGCCGTATCGGCGGCCGCAATGCCGGCGGCCGGCGCCGCGCCGAACCCGCCGCGCAAAATGCTGATGGACGCCGCGACACCGAGCGCGGCCGACAGGGTCTTCAGGCCGAGCGTCGTGCCCTCGATCGCGGCGGTCAGCCCGGGATACTTGCGCGCGTAGTCGGTGAGGTTCGACGCGACTTCTCCAAGCTTCCCGTCAAAGCCTTCCAGCGCCCTCTGGCGAGCGATCGCGCGCTCGTTTTCAAGCTGCTCGGCCTTGAACGATGGCGTATTGGCGATCATCTCGAAGTTACTGTCGACCGCCATCGTTGGATCAAACACTTGCGATTCGACACGCTTGCGATAGTCTTTCTGGCCCATATACGCGACTGCCGCACCGAGCGCCTGGCGATCGTGGATGATCTTGCCGATCGACGTGCCTTCGAGCAATTGGACCTGGCTCTCCATGATCTCTTTGCGCTGGCTCTCGGGCGCGGTCGCGAGCTTCGTCTTCAGGCGCTGATAGCGCTTGTCGCGCGACATCACGTTTTCGAGAATGCCGACGAACGCGTCCAGTGCGTTCACACCTTTCGCACGCGACGCGGCGAGACTGCCGGTCAGGTCGATACCGAGCTTCTTCGCCTTGATCTGCGTGTCCTGGGAATTCAGCTTCTCGAGCAGGTTGACCAGGTTGTTGCCGGCCTCATCCTTCGTGCCGGCCGTGATTACCGATGCCTGGTTCGCGACGACGAGCTTGCCAAAGTCCTGCAAGCCCGACATGCCGGAAAGCTTCGCCATCGCCATCTGCTGCGGGAGCCACTTCGACATGTCGCGCAGCTCGAAGCCGCCGGCCTGGCCACCCTTGAGCGCCATGTCGAGTGCGCGCGGAATGTCCGCTTCCTTGATGCCGAAGTTCTGCATCGCACGAATGGCAATGTTGCCGAGTTCGTTCGGGTCTGCACCGGTGGCGGTCGCGTACTTCAGCAGGTTCGGGAGCATTTTCATCGCGGTCTTGTCGCTGACCGCGCCGGAGGCGAGCAGGTTGTCGAGCGTGTCGGCCGCCTGTTCGCGTGATCCGCCACCGGAGCGCACGGCCGATACGATCGCATCGTTCAGTTCACCCATACCTCGACGCCGGCCGGCGACATCGCGATCGGAGAATGCCGTGTTCGCCATCATGGCGAGACGCCGGTCATAGGCCATCGTTTCACGAACGGCAGGGGCGGCCACCATCACGCCGGCAGCAGCACCGGCCACGACGCCGCCTGCGCGCCACATCGCGCCGACCGCGCGACCACCGCGCGCGAGCCGTCCCTCGGCTTGCTCGGTGCCGCGCAGCTCGCGGTTCAGCTCGGCCACACGCGTACGCAACGCAGCGAACGCGCGCGCCTGTTCGGCGGCCGACGCGAAGCCCGCGCGTTGGAGCCGGTTGTATGCTGCGACGGTTTGAGAGATTTCCCGGCGAATCGCCTGTTCGGCGCGCACATCGAGCTGCTCGCGGGCCGCTGCCAGGCGTTGCGAGCCGGTCAGGATGTTCCGGTTCGCCTGGGTGTAGGCCGCCTCGGTCTGATGCACATTGCGCTGCACGGCCTGCTCGGCGCGGGCCGATTGCGACATGCGCACGTCGTACAGCATGCGACTGGTCGCCACGCTCACGCGCGACGCGTCGACATACGTCTGCGCAGTCTGACGCACCGAGCGCTGTACGTTGCGCTCGCTTTGTTGTGCGGGCGTCGACACCTGGTCGCGCATCCGCACGGTCAATCCAACTTCGAGATCCCGGGACGACATTATTTTCGCTTACCTTTCCGAGGCTTGCGCCTCAAACTCTTCACGGTGCGCGTCGTGAAGCCGGGCACCCTCTGCCGAGGGTTCTTGCCGCGAATCGTGGCGATCGCAGCAAGATATCCCTCAAGCTCCGGACCGGTCAGGCTTCGGAACCGTTCTTCGCTGACGCCATACTCGGCGAGGACGAGTCCGGCGAGCCGGTAGTTTCGGCGGCCGGCTTCGGCCGCTTCCGCTTTTTTTTAAGCTCGTCCTGCGCCTTCATCATCACGTCGTAGTCGCTGTCGACCGCCGTCGCGAGCAGCTCGTCGGTGATGGCTTCCTTCGGGATCGTGCCGAGCGAAACGAGACAGCGAGCGAGCATCGCCACATTGACGCGCATGTTCGACACGCCGCCGCCGATGATTTCCGGCTGCTCATAGACCTCGATGTTCTCGCCGATGGTGCCGAGACGAATCTCGAAGTCGTAGTGCAGCTCGCCGCTGTCCGGCGGAAATTCGACGCCGTATTCCAGCGAACCTTTTTCGGTGTTGATACTCATTCGTTCACCCGTCGAGTCGAGAAGATGGTGAGGTCGCGGCGCGCCTCGTTTTCCACGCTGTACTGGTCGCCCATGTCCAGCGTGACGCAGTCGTAATAGCTCACGCGCTGGCCACCCGGCGACACGGGGAACTGGGTCAGCTTGCCGCCTTCCATACTCCACCAGTCGATCTCATCGCCGCCGAGCGGGATCACGACGGTCACCTTCAGCTCATGTTCCTCGACGCCGCGCGCGAAGCCCTTGACGCGACCGGTACGGTTCATCGTCTTGACCGGCTTCTTGCCGGTCTTCGACGTCACCGAGAAGGTCACGACCTCGGCCTCCTGGCCGTCGACTTCGAGCACGATCGCGCCGACGTATTCTTCCAATGCCATAGCTGGCTCCTATAGTGTTGCGAGGGGTGTTACAGGATCAGGTCGATCCGGCCGGCGAAGACGTGCAGCCCGTTGACGACGTCGCACGGGATCGCGGCATTGAGCTGGTTGACGTCCTGCAGATCGCGTTCGACGATCAGCTTGTCCTTGTTCGCCTCGACGTTTTCGATGATTTCCAGCTCTTCCAGCTTGTACAGCACGTCGAGCAGCTCGCTACGCACCTTCGGCGGCGTCTTCTCCGACAGCTTCTCGCGCGGGAAGCGAAGCGCGATCCGTTGCTGACACGCCTTGCGAACGTAGTCCAGCGTGCGGATCGTCGTCACGTCGAGCAGCGCCGGATCGTCGATGCCCTGCGCATCCTTCGTGTACGTCGTGATCGCACGGACGATCTGCACAACGTTGCCGGGGCCGATCTCGAAGGGCGTCACGCCGTTATGCAGTGCTTTCTCCTGTTCGGTGCGTCCCGGTTGCAACGGGATCGGCGTCACATCGAGGCCGAGCAGCGTGAGCGTATTCAGCGGGCGTGCAGGGTCGGTCTCGCTGGAAAGGACGGCTGCATATTCGGCTGCGATCTCGGCCGGCATGCATACCGAACCCGGATGCCAACCGATCGTGATCCGCCCCCCGTTGAGATCGCCGGCGAGCGTAGTAGCGGTAGACAGAGTCGCGGGCGTGCCAGCGACGCCGACAGCGGGACGCTGTTCGAGCGCGCCCGAAATGCTTTCCAGGTGCGTGCGCAGCTTCGTGAGCGATTCCTTCGTCGGCCAGCACGTCGCATACAGGTTGTACTTCGCGCCGTACACGGCCGCGAGCGCCGGGGAAATGTCCGGATCGTTCAGCCCGCCCGCCAGTGCCGTGACCGTCGCCGTCACGCCGGCCGCCTGGTTGAGCTGCAACAGGACGATGTCGTTGCCGAATGCACCCTTGTTCTTCGTCGTCAGCGTCACCTTGCCGTTAACGGAGTCGGCTGTGACCGGCAGTGCCGTTTTCTGCGCGATCTGATCCTTGAGGCGCGTGGCGATCGCCGTTTCCGTATCGTCCGCGTAGACGGCGATGTCGACGCGCGTGTTGCCGATAAACAGCGCGAACGCACCGTCGGCCGTGGCCGGCCCCTTGAATTCGACCGTGCCCTTGGCCGGCTGGCCAGCCTGCGCGTCGTCGACCGCGATGACCGTCAGGCTCACATACTTGTATGCCGTGATCGCAGCGACGGCCGCGATGTGCGCGAGCGACCCTGCGCCGAAGTACAGCGCTGCCTGGTCGCCGGAGAACACGTCGATCGGCTTGAGCGCCGGAATCGTCCCGTCAGCGGTGCGCTGGCCGACGATGAGCACGGTCTGGTCGTTCGCCGGCAGCGTGCGCACGGCGAGCTTGGTGTTGTATTCGAAATACTTGCCCGGCTTGCGGATGCCCGACGGGATCGTATCGAACGAGATGTTTTTGCTTGCCATCGGTTAGGCTCCTTTCGCGGCCTTTTTGGCACCCGAGTCGACTGCCGGACTCGGCGCGACGTCGGCGCTCGACTCCGCGGCCGGCCGGTTTTCTTCGATCAGGTCACCCTCGGCGACGCGACGCTGGTAATACGCGGTGTCCGGCACATCGACGGCTTCAGCGTCCGTGATGTACTGGCGCGATGCGTGTTCCTTCGGGACACGCAGCCCGTCACGGGCTTTCACTTTCATGGTTGCTCCTTCATCTCAATGCGATCGACGGCATCGGCCGGCCGATCGGTGCCGGGTTGCAGGTAATAGCGCAGCAGCGTGGACTTCCAGTCCGGCGTCGGTGGATCGAGCTGGCCGTCGTACTGCTCGAACACTTCACCGAGCGGCCCCTCGACGCTGCCTTGCGGAAACGCGCCGACGAACAGCGTGTCTTCGACCCAGGCGGTATGGAATTCCAGGGCGTAGACCGACATGGCGTCGTTACGGACCTTCGTGTTGAACAGCGTGCGGATCGCGCCCGGCGCGAAATGTCGGATCGGCAGGCCCATGTCCTGCTGATTCAGCAGATGCCGCACGGCCGAGATCAGCAGGTTCGTGCCGACCTCGATCTGCGCCGGCCCGCCGTGCCGACTGGTTTCCTCGTTTCGGATGCTGCGCGCGCCGACCATCACGACGAAGGTCGCCTCGGCTTTCCACTTCGAGCGGCTGGTCGCGACGGGGTCCGTCCGCTTGACGCCACCGAACGTCACCCACGCGGCCGGAAAGCGCCGCACGACGGTGTCCAGTTCGTCGTCGTCGAATTCCCCGCCGTAGGTCTTGACCTCGGTGACCATCTTGCCGAGGCCACGCGTGAGGCGGTCGACGACGCCCAACTCAACAGCGGTCACGATCGGAACGTAGGGCATGGCGTTATCGGTTCTCGCGACTGAACACGCGCGTGCCAGTCACGAACTGAACGGAGTTGTCGGGTTGCGGAATCGATCCCGTCGTCGTCGAGCCGAGCGTGACGTCACCGGATGCGACGAGCTTCAGGAACGCGATCGCTGCCTTGTAACGCTTGTCGATTTCGTCGGTCATGACCGTTTCGCCGCCGCACAGGCGATAGCGCGCGATGTCGCAGCAAATGCCGGCGAGCATCTTCGGCTGCGGTTCGAGCGGCAACGCGTACCGGCCGGCCAGATACGTATCGATCTCGGCGGATGCTTCGTCGAGCGCATCGGACAGCACGGCTGCATTCACGTCGCCGGTGCGCTCGCGATCGGACAGCGAGATAGCCTCGCGCTGCCCGAAGCGGTTCACCATGAATTCGACGGTGGCGTACATGGCGCGTTAGCCCTTCTTGCTGGCCGACTGCACCGACTTGCCGCCGGACTTCGCGGCGTCCTGCTTGGCGTCGAACGCCTGGATGCGTGCGACCAGCTCGTTCTCACGCGTGACCAGTCCGGCGAGACGCTCGTCGAGTTCGTCGCTCTTGCGCTTCAGGTCCGCTTCGGTGGCTGCGAGCGCATCGGCGCGTGCGTGCAGTTCGTTTTCGCGAGCCTTCAGGTCGGCCTCGATGTCTGCCAGCGCGAGCGCGCGCTTCGCGTCGTCTTCGCTCACGTCGAGCGTCAGCGTGTCGACGTTCGCCAGGGCCGCCGTCACGTGCGGGGCGTCGTGATGCGGGAGCGCCGCCGCTTCCGCGTCGCTGAGATGGATCGCCGTGTCGACCAC
>NZ_LOTA01000038.1:0-2056 GCF_001521935.1 Burkholderia sp. RF7-non_BP4
GCGTGCCGGTATATCCGCCTGTTTGCGGGTTCAGAAGTGCGTCCATGCCGCGATTGTCATCGCGCGCGCGTGAACGTATTACGTGATGGAGGTCAGTGGGATGCTGCCGCTGTCGTCACATGACCGGCGTGCCGGTGATGTTGCCGGTTTCCGGATGCTTGTGACCGTTGAAGCTCTTGCCGCCGATCACCGCATCGTTGTCGACATTCAGACTGTCGATGCGTGCGCCGTCGCCGCCCGTCATCGACATGCCACCCTTGCCGGTGATCTGCTCTGCGACGTTGAGCGCGTGCTTCATGTTGACGGTCGGCGTGTCGATGTTCACCGACTCTTCGGCGCTGATATTCAGCGTCTTCGTCTTGATGTCGATGACGCGGCCGCGCGAGAAAACGATCGAATCGCCTTCGTCGGTGTAGATCGCTACCTCGCCGGGCTTCAACGCCTTCAAGCGATACTGCGCGTGCTCGGTCGCTATGACGATACCGTGACTCGTCTTACCACCGATCGGCAGGACGATCTTCATCGTGCCGGCCGGCGGCGCACTGGTGTATCCGTAGTGCTGGAACAGCTCTTCGTCGACACCGTTCTCGCCGGCGAGTCCTTCGCCGCGCACCATGCCAACAGGGCCGTCGGTGCTCACGCCGCTGATCACGCCGCGAAACGCCTGGCGCACGCCGGCCAGCATGCGCGACACTCGCTTTTCAACTTCTCGCATCATTTTGTCACCGTCGTGTTGCCGTTTGCGTCCGTCACGACCAGCGAAAGCGGGCCGTCGCCTTTCTTCTTGCGTCGATGCTTGCGCCCTGAATGCGGATGCGCGTCGAGAATCCAGACGCCGTCTTCCTTCAGCGTCAGCGTCGTGTGGGTGCCGCCCGGACGACCGCCCGTGAAGCGGCGCGCCATCAGGAAATAGATGGCGTCGATTCCATATTCTTCCCACACCACATGCACGCGCTGCCCGGGCTTCCATAGCACGCCGTCCGAGGTCCGGTGTCCCTTCACGCTGGCTTTCAACGTATGCGCCGCGAGCGCCGAATCGGAGATGATCTTCTTCGCGCGCGCCTCGGCGGCCGCGAGATTCGGCGCGTCGTGATCGACATACACCTTCGGCCGGTAGACGGAAACGCCGTTGTCTTTTACCGTCACCTTGATCGCATGCTTGCCCATCGCCGAACGGGTGCCGTGCGCCTGGCCGAGTACCGTGACTTCCGAATAGCGCTCGGCAATCGAATCGTCTTCGTCGAACCATTCGACGTTGTTGCCCTTGCCGTCCTCGCGCAGGATCAGGCTCGCAACAGGCGGGGCGTTGTAGTCGGGGCCGCCGATCACAAGCGTGCCGTCCGGTTCGAACCACGGCCACAGACCTTCGCCCTCGGCTGCATGAACGAGCGCATCCCACGCCGTATCCCCCGGATCGACGCTGATCTTGTCCCACGTCGGCTGCGCTCGCGCCGTGTCGATGCGCACCTTCTTGATGCCGAGCGGTTTCACGATGTTCGCGACGACGTCGGCAAGCGTGACTTGCTTCGCGGTAAAGATCGGGGCCGAGCAATCGCGCAGGATCGCGGCATAGTCACGGCCGCTGATCGACAGTGTCTTCTCGGTCTTGCTGGTGCGGCGTCGCACGTTGTCGACGTAGCCGACAAGCACGGTATCGTCGCCGACCTTCACCTGGACGAGTGCGCCAGATTTGACCGTGTCGGGCATCTTGCCGGCCGGGCGCGTGAGCCGCACGTCCCACGCATCGGCCGGCGTCAACAGATCGGAATCGATCGAGTACGACGACCAGACGCTATGTGCCTTGCCGCCGATCAGCAGCGTCACGTCGTTATTGGGCGAAGCCACTGACAGTGTCTCCTCGCTGGATGAAGTTCGGATTGCGGATTTGCGGATTCAGTCGCAGCAGCTCGGACGAGCGCAGGTAGTTGCCGTACCAGAGATGTGCGAGCAACGTCATGTTCGATGGTGCGTCGACGGTACGCGAGATGATCGGCGGCAGGACGTCGATCACCTTGATCGCCAGCTCCTGCACCGTCAGCGCCGTCTCTTTTAACGG
>NZ_LOTA01000039.1:0-3894 GCF_001521935.1 Burkholderia sp. RF7-non_BP4
CTCTTTGCCTGATGACCATAGCGAGTCGGTCCCACCCCTTCCCATCCCGAACAGGACCGTGAAACGACTCTACGCCGATGATAGTGCGGATTCCCGTGTGAAAGTAGGTAATCGTCAGGCTCCTTCAAGCCAAGAACCCCCGCCCGAACAGGCGGGGGTTTTTGCATTGGGGCGGCGAAAATGCGAGTGCAGGCAAACGAACCTCTCCGTTTGCAGCCCAAGCGCGTCGCCGGAATCCACCGCTTGTCACCGCCCACGCCGGAACGAAATCTCGCGATTTGATACGATCGAAGTGCCGTCGACGGCTGCTTGCCTCGACGTTCATGTTCGAACCAGTGCTTGATGGAGAGAGAGGGCAGGGAATGAATATCGGCGACGCGTCGCGCGAATCCGGCGTCAGCGCAAAAATGATCCGGTACTACGAACAGGTTGGTCTTCTTGCGCCCAGCAAGCGTAGCGACGCCGGATACCGGATCTACGGTTCGGACGAAGTCCATATCCTGCGCTTCATCCGCCAGGCGCGGCGGCTCGGTTTTTTCGTCGAGGATATCCGCAAGCTGCTGATGCTCTGGCAGGACCGTACCCGCGCCAGCGTCGAAGTGAAGTCGATCGCCCTCGAACACGTGGCCGAACTCGACAAACGCATCGCGGAATTGAGCGATATGCGCAATACGCTCGCCGATCTCGCCGCGCACTGCCATGGTGACGAACGACCTGAATGCCCGATCTTGGCGCGCCTGGCTGAACCGATCAGTGAACCAGATTAGTGCATGCCCTCCAGGTCGAAAAGAGGCATTGACTCGATGTTCATAAAAATCAATGAGTTAAAGCAGATACTTCACAAACCATTCCGAAATGGAATGGATTCCATGCAAGCATTTCACTAGCATCTTGATGCGGCATCGCTATAATTCGGGATAACCCTATACGGGAAATCCCTGAATCTCGATTCGCCAGGGGTCCCCCTTCCTTGGAGAACATCATGATCGCCTACATCGTTGAAAAGCTGAGCAACTGGTTCGAATCCGCAGAACGTGAGCGCCGTGAGGCATACCTCGCCACGTCGTCGGACATCGTCCAGCTCGAGAGCCGCATCCGCTCGCTCGAAACCAACGGCTACTCGCTGTAATCGGAGTCACCGTCAGGTGCCGTGTGGCACCGAACGAAAAGCAAGCCCCGTGTTGACGGGGCTTTGTTTTTTTGTGCGCTTGATCTGGCGAAATCGTCGGCGCGGCGCTATGGTATGGGCCTGTTTTTAACCGGAAGAATACGACCATGCGCTTGCGTCTCGATGTGCGTCACGTTTCTCGCGTGCGTCTCGTTCTGGGGGCTGTCGTGCTCGCTCACGGCGTGGCGGCCGGGGCGGCGGCGACGTCCAAGCCGCTGATTCTCGATACACAACGTGGGATCCAGGATGGCAAGGGCGGCCTGGTGTTGCAATCGGCTCCGTTATCGTCCGAGCCGATCGTCGAGCCCGCAGGCATGCGAGCGCCGGCCGGGCAGGGGGCGAATTCATCGATCCCGCTGTTTGTCGCGCCGTATATCAATGTGCCAGGCTGGGGCGTGTCGCCAGCCAATCAGCAGAGACCTACGCCCAGACCGCAGCCATAACGGCAAGACGTCCGCTCAGTTCCCGCGCTGCTCGATCTGGCACCGGGCGCCGCTATCCTGTCCCAGTCGTTCGACGAGATAGGGCAGCGCTTCGTTCATGCTCTGCGCGAGGGTGTACGGCGGATTCAGGATGAACATCCCGCTGCCGTAAAGGCCCAGGCCGTCTGCCGGCGGATTCGATACCGTCAGCGTGAGGTGCAGCCAGTTGTTCGGTTGCAGGCGCTTGAGCTGCTCCGGAAAACGCTGCGATTCCACCCGCGCAACCTGCGGATACCAGATCGCGTAACAGCCGGTCGCGAAACGCTTCAGGCATTCCGTTACGCAAGTCACCGTGCGCGCGTAGTCCTTCTTGTCCTCATAGGATGGATCGATCAGCACCAACGCGCGTCGTGGCGGCGGCGGCAGCAGCGCCTTGATGCCCTCGAAGCCGTCACCGGCGAAAATCATTGCACGGCGCCCCGCATCGCGGAAGTTGTGACGCAGCACGTCGATTTCCGTCGTATGCATTTCGAACAGGCGCATCCGGTCCTGCTCGCGCATCGATCGCCATGCGAGATACGGCGAGCCCGGATAGTAGCGAAGCTCGCCGTCGTCGTTCAGCGCGCGCACCTCGTCGACGTAATCACCGAGCGCCTCGGGCAGGTTCTTTTCGTTCCATAGCGGCCCAATGCCGGTGTCGAATTCCCCCGTCTTGGCGGCATAACCGTCGCGCAGTGAATACACGCCGGCGCCGGCGTGCGTGTCGATGTACCAGTACGACTTGTCTTTCTTGTTCAGGTAGCGCAGCAGTTGGACGACGACGGCGTGCTTGAGCACGTCCGCGTGGTTGCCTGCATGAAAACCGTGACGATAACTGAGCATGGCGGGCTGCCTGAAACGAAGGATGAATCGATGAAAACGGACGATTGCGCGTGGCCGTCGGGCCGCGCGCCAATGCGGCCGCGTATTGTACGCGAGTGGGCGTGAGTCGCCTTACTCGAATGCGTCGCCGACGACCTCCTCGATACGTTGCTTGACCTCCGGCGTCAGCTTCGCGGCGACGTCGAGCGCGCGCATGTTGTCGCCGATCTGCTCGATCCGCGACGCGCCCGTAATGACAGAGCTCACGCGCGGATTCGCGAGTATCCATGCGATCGACAGTTGGGCGGTGCTGCAGCCGAATTCGGCCGCGATCGCGCCGAGCCGTTCGACCACGTCGTTGCTGGCCGAATCCGTCAGCCGGGCGCGGAGCCAGTCGTAGCCCGGCAGTTGCGCGCGGCTACCCGGCGGTACCCCGTTCCGGTACTTGCCGGTGAGCAGCCCCGATGCCAGCGGGCTCCAGGTCGTCAGGCCGAGACCGTAGTCTTCATAGAGCCGCGCGTATTCCTGCTCGACCCGGATACGATGGAAGAGGTTGTACTGTGGCTGCTCGACGACCGGCTTGTGCAAATGGTGCCGCTCGGCAATTTCGTACGCGGCGCGAATCTCGTCGGCGCTCCACTCGGACGTGCCCCAGTACAGCGCCTTGCCGCGTACGATCATGTCGCTCATCGCCCAGACGGTCTCCTCGATCGGCGTGTTCGGATCGGGGCGATGGCAGTACACGAGGTCGACATAGTCGAGCTGCAGCCGGCGCAGCGAGCCGTCGATCGCGTTCAGCAGATATTTCCGGTTCAGCGTGTGGTATTGGTTCGGCGCTTCCGTGAGTCCCCAGAAGAACTTGGTGGACACGAGGTAGCTGATGCGCGGCCAGCCGAGCGACTTGAGCGCCTGGCCCATGATTTCCTCGGATTTGCCGCCCGCATAGACCTCGGCGTTGTCGAAGAAATTGACGCCCGCATCGCGGGCCGCCGCAAGGCATTCACGGGCAACCCGCTGGTCGACCTGGTTGCCGTAGGTGACCCACGAGCCGAGCGAAAGCGCGCTGATCTGCAGGCCGGAGCGGCCTAGCCGTCGATAGTGCATGGGCGTCTCCCGCGACCCGGAACCGACCTTAAGCTTAGACGTTTTGCGCGCGAACGGCGGGGCCGATCGTGCACAATAGCGGCTGGCCTGTCTGCACGACCGCGCGACGAAGGCGGATGCAGCGGGGCGCGCTTTTTCGATCCGATAACGGAAGGAGACGGACATGGCAGCAGATCTGAGCGGCAAGACCGCAGTCGTCACGGGCGCCGCAAGCGGCATCGGCAAGGAAATCGCACTGGAACTGGCCAAGGCTGGCGCCGCTGTCGCGATCGCCGACCTGAACCAGGACGGCGCAAACGCGGTTGCCGACGAGATCAACAAGGCAGGCGGCAAGGCGAT
>NZ_LOTA01000040.1:0-127604 GCF_001521935.1 Burkholderia sp. RF7-non_BP4
TTCGCGATCGTCAGGTTGACGTTGTCGACGGCCGTGCTGTCGCCGAACTTCTTCACGACGTTTTCGATGCGCACGAATGTGTCGTGCGCAGGCTGGCTGCGATGACCGGCCGCGGCCGGCCCGGCGGATACGATATGGTTCATGATCGTCGCCCTCAACCGCCCGACTTCAGCTGCAGCCACAGGCGGTTCTGCATTCGAGCGATGTCGGCACTGCGCGGCATCGCGAGCGACGTCTTCGCGATTGCGGCGTCGGACAGGTAGACGCCCGAATCCTGTGCGATTGCAGGCGTCACGAACGCTTTCGCGGCCTTGTTCGCACTCGGATAGAAGATCTCGTTCGTGATCGCCGCGTTGGTCTTCGGCTCCTCGATATAGTTGATCCACTTCAGCGCGGCTTCGGGGTGCGGCGCATCCTTCGGGATCGCCATCACGTCGAACCACAGCAGCCCGCCTTCCTTCGGATTCACGTAGCGGATCTCGTACGAACGCTTCGCATCCAGCGTGCGGCGCCGTGCGACGCTGACGTCGCCGGACCAGCCGAGCACGACGCACACGTCGTTGTTCGCGAGGTCGTCCGCGTAGCCCGCCGAGCTGAACTGTGTCACGTACGGACGGATCTTCTTCAGCACGTCGTACGCGGCCTGGTAGTCCGCCGGGTTCTTGCTTTCCGGGTCCCTGCCCATGTACTGCAGCGCGGCCGCGAACGCGGCATCCGGCGCGTCGAGCAACGAAATGCCGCACCCCTTCAGCTTCGCCGCGTTCGCGGGATCGAACAGCAGCGCCCAGCTGTCGGTGGGCGCGGCGTCGCCGAGCCGCTTCTTCACCGCCTCCACGTTGTACCCGATGCCCGTGGTGCCCCACGCCCACGGTACGCCGTACTGATTGCCCGGATCGGCCTTCGCGATCATCTTCATCAACACCGGGTCGAGGTTCGCAAGATTCGGCAGCTTCGATTTGTCGAGCTTCTGGTACACGCCGGCCTGGATTTGCTGGGCGAGATAGTTCGACGTCGGCACGACGATGTCGTAGCCCGAGCTGCCCGCGAGCAACTTGGTCTGCAGCGTGTCGTCGCTGTCGTAACTGTCGTAGCGCACCTTGATGCCCGTCTGCTTCTCGAAGCCGGACACCGTGTCCTTCGCGACGTATTCCGACCAGTTGTACACGTTCAGGTTGGCATCGCCCGCACGGGCAGGCTGGCTGGCCGTAGCGGCCAGCGCCACCGACGTGGCAAGCGCGGCGCGCAAGGCCGCGCGACGACGGAAACGAATACGCATGGGGATTCTCCTTGTGATGGATATCGGCCGTGACGCCATCAGGCGGTGTTCAGCACAAGGGGCAATGTAGAGATCGCGGCTCGTATCGTCAGTCCCGAAAACCGGGACAAACGTCATCGTCGTTCGGGGCCGTTTGGGTAGATTCCCGCGTAGGCAGTCGAAAATTTTCGTGATACCTGTAGTCCACCCGATTTCTTCGACACCCGACGCCATGAGCGCTGCGCTTTCCGCCCCCGATCTCCCGCTGAGCCATGTCGCATTCGTGACCGATACGCTCGGCGACATCGCGCAAGCGATCGGGACCCCGCAGTTCATGCGCGCCGTGTACGACACGCTCGTGCGCTACGTCGATTTCGACGCCGTGCATCTCGATTACGAACGCGGTGCGGCGTCGGGCAGGCGCAGCGTCGGCTGGATCGGCAGCTTCGGCCGCGAGCCCGAGCTCGTCGCGCAGGTGATGCGTCATTACTACCGTAGCTACGCGAGCGAGGACGTCACATATGCGGCCATCGACAGCGAAAGCGACACGCAGCTGCTTCAGGTGTCGTCGCAGCGGGTCGCGAGCGAGCTGCGGCACCTGTTCTTCGACGCGGGCGACATTCACGACGAATGCGTAATCGCGGGCGTGACGGGCGGCACGCGCTACTCGATTTCGGTCGCGCGTTCGCGGCGGCTACCGCCGTTTTCGCTGAAGGAGCTGAGCCTGCTGAAGCAGCTGTCGCAGGTCGTGCTGCCGATGGCGTCCGCGCATAAGCGGCTGCTCGGCGCGGCCTGCGCGGACGAAGCGCCGCGCGACGAACTCGATCTCGACCTCGTCGCGCAATGGCTACCGGAACTGCAGGAACGGCTGACCGCGCGCGAGATGCACGTGTGTGCATCGTTCATCCAGGGCATGACCTCGGCGGCGATCGCGCAGTCGATGGGCCTCAAGACGTCCACCGTCGATACCTACGCGAAGCGCGCGTTCGCGAAGCTCGGCGTCGATTCGCGCCGGCAGCTGATGGCGCTCGTGCTCAGGAATGCATCACGCCGGCGCGATGCGTGAGCGTCCGGCGCGCGTGTTGCCGGACGGTTGCGCACGCATCCATCACCGCCGCGCCTCATAACGATTCGACAATTTGTTGGTTCCCTCGACGCGCCGTCTGTATCGTTTACCGACCCGTCAGACCTATCGACCAACGGGGAATCCAACAATGAAACGAATCCGGTCATTCGCACTGCTCGCCCTTCCGGCCTCGCTCCACGTCGTCGGCGCGCGCGGCCAGGGCGGACGCGAATTCGGCCGCCAGTACGATCCGGTCGTCGATCTCGTAGAAGCTAAGCCAATCTAGACAATCGCAAAGATCCGTTACATACCCATCCCATCCGCGTCTGAGCGCCGTAAGAGTTTCAATCGTTCGTCAGCGACTGCAAGACCCGAACTTCGCCTCGCCGAACTCACTGACTGTTACCTGTCGACTGATCGTGGCGCTTGGCAAGTCGGTTTGCCAACCTGTTTCGGTCATCGAGCAGCTCGTCGTACATCGAATACGATCGCCACGACCTGCAGGTGCTCGCGCGCGCCAACGCGCTACGAACGCTCGCCGATGGCACCCGGCGTGCCGCGCTTTGGCTGGCCGCCGCAGTGCTCGAGGACGAGACGGGCCAAGTCAACGTCATCCTCTGGCCTGATCTGCTGGAGAAGTTTCTGAAGGACGCAGTCGGCGCTGCGCTACTCACTGTCTACGGCGTATGGCAGGCCGACCGCTTCCGATTCGAACGCTATCGAGATTCAGCGTGCCGTTCTCTCATTCCTGATTCGGCGACCAGTTCCAGTACGTCTTGCCCCATGCACTGCCCTCTACCACTGGCATGATTTCGCCCGCCTCGAAGTGACGACGGCTCCCTGCCTCCGCAGGCGTTTGCCACCAGCCGGCCGCCGGACACGGGTTGCCACCGGGGACACTTTTGTGATGGAGACCGCCACTCGTCGCAGTCGGCACGATCTGCGGCGGCTCGGGAATAGGCTGTGCATCGGGCAGATCGAAACGCGCAACCCACGCACGCGCATTCCCGGTATCGGCGCTTGGTAAGTCCGGGATGTACGTGTGCAAGGCATCCGGCTTCGGATTCCGCAGAACGCGCAGGACGCTGTTCACGAAAACGTATGGTTCGGGCAGCCCCTCCTCCGGCGCGCCGAGGCGCGGAAAATCGCCGGCTCGAATGAGCAGGCACGAGTTCACGCGTTCGACATGGATGTCAGCGCGATCCAGTTTTCTACGAATCTCGGCGTCGCCGCCGAGGCGATCCACAAACAGTTCACCGAGAACCGTGTACCAGTTCACGCTTTTGATGAAGCCCCAGCGATGCACATGTGCGCCGGGATGCAGATATCGATATACCGCGGTCGGGTCGTCGCGGCTGTCTCCTTCATAGGAGCTCGGGTCGCAATTTTGGGTGCCGAGGTGCGCCGTACTGTCGATCTCGAGACCGCTGAATCGTTCGGCAAGAGCCCATTCCTGCGGCATGTAGCGGTGATAGCTGTATGGCAGGATCGGCGCCAGCCCGCCGTAGCCATATCGCACAACGAGGCGCTCGCAGACGTACCGCAGGAAATCCTCATACTGGGCGATTCCGTCGGCTGTACCGACGAGATCCACCGGCACGTTGAATTTCAAATACGACAGCCCCGACTCGACCCCCTTGGGAATCCGCAGTCGGCCGGTCGGCGAAACATATTCGGTAGGCATGGCCAGGCCGGTCAGCACGCTGATCTGGTATTCGGCCGCGGTATCCTGGTCCGCTGCGCTGGATCGAACGACGCTGACGTCCTTGAACGAGGGTGTGTCAAGAATCGCGCGTCGGATTTTCTCGACGCCTTTACTGCTTCGCTTCGTGAATTTGCCGAGATCTTCGTCTTTCCCCCCGATCAGGTGCGCGCCGAACAGCGTTTCAAAGCGATCGAAGCACTCAAGGATTGCCTGCCGTACCTCCGGTTGCGATCCACGCTCGAAATACACCGTGCCGAGTACACCGGGCAAGACGACCATACGGTTATCGGGAAGCCGCAAACTCAGTTCCTCCCGGTATCGTGCAAGCGCCTGCGAGGGCGTCAAAACGGTTTTCGAGTCATGATCAGCCATCGTCATTTCCTGAAATCTCATTCTTCCATGTCCGTCGGTCACCTGGCCGCCGCGGCAAGACCGAGAGCGCCTACGCCGGCCGCAGTTTCGGTAATTCCCAGTGCGACGGCCAGAGCAGCCGCAGCTTCCGCTCCGGCGGCAACAATTGCAATCAATGCCGCGAGGATTGCAAGGAGTGCCTCCGCCAACACGATTGCAATAGCGACCGCCGCCACGACAACCACGATGACCACGATTGCCTTGACGATGGTCATCCCGACTTGAGCCCAATCGATCGACGTCAGGACCTCCCACGTCAGGTCGGTTTGTCGGACGATCTCGTCCCAGCCGGTCTTCAATTGTGCCGTCGTGTAGCGGTAAACTTCATGGCCTTTCTCGTCGATCCAAACCCATGCATCGGAGGCCTTGTCTGCGATCCACCGACCGGCGGTGAACACCCAAGGTGCATGATTATGCAGAAATGCCTTGGTTTCCTCCGAGAGATAACTAAAACCACGACTGGCTGCATCCCAGAGCGGCGCAATTTCATTTCCGATCGCATCGGCCGCTTCTTCGCCGTGTCGTCGTGCCCAGGACCACCACTCCTCGTACCACACCGGTTCGGCGACCGGAATCGTAGTCCGGATCGGCGCTCGCAGTCGCTCCTGTTCGCGCTGCGATTCCGGTGCAGGGACGTTTTTCAACGCCCATTCACGCACCTTCTCGAGTTCGCGATTGCAATCCGCTACGTCAATCACCGTCATTCGGTTGATGAAGTCCCCGGCAATGCCCTGGTAGTCGCGTTCCTGTCCCACGCCCCAGGTATCGCCCGGGAACTTGACCTCAACGAGCCGCAGCATGTTGTCGACGTGCGTGCCGCCGGTCAAATCGACGGTACCGCGGCCTGGCCAGCGATCGGCTGGATTCTTTACGATGATCACGTCCGGACGCCGAAGCATCCCGATCACCCGCCCTTTCGGCCATGGATTCAGGCTATGCCGGCGTCCAGGGCCCTCGGATACGTCGGCACTGAGAAATGGTATCGGGGCAATGACGCGCCCGGACGCGTACCACGGAGACATATCAAAGCTCACCTCCGCCTTGTATGGAAAATAGAACCGGGCGGGTACTTCGTCGCGCCGTATCGCGGCAGTCATCGCCACCTGTTTGAGCAGATTGACTGTCGTCGTGCCATCCGGTAGGCGCACGTAGACGATCTTCGGCATCTTGAGTGCGAATTCAACCTTCTCCTGCAGGTATCCCTTCGTGATTGGCGGAAGCCGAGCGTACGCCGGATCCTCGTTGATCGTCGTACAGGTTGAACCTGCCGGCTGTAGTGTGCCACCCATCATCTCTCTCCCGAATGCTTACGATTCTGAGGTGTCGTCCATGTAGTCGGCCCAGATATCCGGTTGCCCGCCGCCGGCGAATTTCCACGGTTCGATCTTCACCTTATCTTGTTCAAGCGCACGAAGATTGACGTCTTGCGACGTTGGCGTGTACACGGGAATGGTCTCGCCCAGATCGTTGGTTCGCCCAAGTACGGTTCGACCAGACGGTAATTTGAGCTCATAGGGGTGTTGCATCATCGGCATGCCGTCCACTAGGCTCTGGAGAATGTATTTCGCCTGATATGAAGGCTTGAACTGCGGCATCGCATAGGATTGACTCGTCGGGCCACTGAAGCTGTGCTGCGCACCTTTGACGTCGATCCTGCCAGGCGCATGGAGCTCGATGTTGCCGTCGCGCAGACGAATGTATGCCCCGCCCGATGTCAGCAAGATCTCCTTCGCCGCAGCGACCTCGATCTTGTCCATCGACGATAGGATCTTGACCGCCTTTTGCGCCACTACGTCGATGTCGGAATCCTGCGCTTGAATCTCGACCCGTCCCTTCGCGGCAAAGAGCTTCATGCCTGCGTTCTGTACGAATAGACTGAGCTTGTTCGCGACGCTCGCGATCAGCGATTTTCCGGCAGCGATGTGGGTGCTCTGTCCACTCACCAAGTTCATGTGCATGTCGGAAGCCACGTGCGTGGACTGCTGCGTCGACAGGGCGATTCCGGCCGGACTGCCGAAAAGCAACACCGGCGCCTTGAATATACCCGCTGCTCCCGTGCCCCCGCCCGCGGTACGTCCGCCTGACCCCGCACCGGTCGCGCTGCCTTGAGTCGCGTCGACGAACGTGTGCAGGGCCTCTCGACCCGCCGCGAGCGATTCGGCTTGATGCTGCGCCGCTACTTCCGACATCGAGTCCACCAGACTCTCCGCGCTGACGAGTTGCTGCTGAGTCTCGCGCACGTCGAGCGGCTGGCTCGTCGCTGATTTTGGGTGCGTGGTGATGTACACACCGCTCGACGCACGCACTGCGCCATACGCATCAGTGCGCAAGTCGAAGCCCCTCCCGAGGAAGGCTCCTCGCGCGTTCCCTTGCTGATCAATCAAGTAGCCCAGGTGCAGGACGCTGCCGCCGACGCTGCTCATCAATTGCACCCGGCCCTGCGCGGTCGAATCGTCCATCACGAGCTGGTTGAACCCGGCGCCCGAATACTCTTTCGATCGGTATCCCGACAATAACCCGTTGCTGTGCCAATGCGGCCGAACCGCGCCGTTGTAGACGCGGCCCATCGCCAGCGGTCTGTCGCAATCGCCGCCAATGTGATCGATCAGGACTTCTTCGCCGATTCGCGGAATGTGCACTCCCCCGTAGCCGCCTCCCGAGTCGGCCTGCACCGCGCGCACCCAGCACGACGCACCTTGATTGCCCGGGTTCACGCGATCCCAGATGAACTGGACGCGGATCCGGTTCAGCTCGTCGGTGTAGACCTCCTCGCCCGGCGGGCCGACGACCATCGCGGTCTCCAGGTGCATCACCGGCTTCTCGTGCTCGAACGGACTGCGGTACGGAACGCTCACCCGCTGCGATTCAACCTCGACGAGGAAGAAGCCAGAACCCTCGTCGGCATGCGGCATCGGGTGTGCAACGTCCGTCGATCGGTTCGCACGCGCATTGGCGATCTCTTCGCGCAGGCTGTGCGGGAAATTCGATTTGGAACTGACAGGCAGGTTGTTCTCGATCCACCACGACACAGCAATCGTCGCGAATTCGCGCTGGTCAATACTATCGCCTGCATGCGCCGGGTGATCCGCCAGCTCGAAACGCCGGCCGGCGTCGATCGCACGGACACTGCCGACTCCATGGAAGCGCTTCGCACGCGATTCCCACTCTTCGATGCGAATGCGCGACAGCATGTCTCCGCGTTGCTGCTCGAGATACGTATATGCCCCGGAGTACTCGTAGACTTCGAGCTGGTTCGGCAACGCACCTTGATCTCTGGCAGTCTGTACCGACGTCCCCTTTGCGTGCGTGCGAACGGTTGGGTTCTTATAGTCGAAGGTTCGCGTAGTCAGCGTGACGCTTTGCAGCGACCGCGTCGCGGACCATTGCGTAAACGCTTCGACTTCGTTTCTCGTGCTCGAACGACAGAACGATATCGCTTTCGGCGAGAGCGTGGGGAGTGTGTTCAACCGGTCTGTGATCACCAGCGTGTGCGATTTGCCGTCGTCGGCCTGTTCCCAGTAACCGTACAGCCCCTCGCTCTCGAGCAGACGGTGCACGAAGTTCCAGTCGGTTTCGCTCTGCCGAGTGTATGAGCGATTCGGCGTCGGCCGCGATAACGTGAAGCGGAACCGGCCGCGCGCCTCCGGGTGCTGATTCAGCACGTCGGACACGATGTCCTCGACCGTTCTGTCGATCCAGATTCGTTGGTCGCGCCGGAATTTCAGGAGATACATCCACGCCTGCAGCGTGATCTGGTATGTCGTGAAACCGCCATCGGCACCCAACCGACGCGCGGTATAGACATAGCCGTGAATCGGACGATACCCCCCGTTGGCCTGCAGGATCCAGAGCGTAACGGGTTGGGCAATGAGCTTCTTCAGTTCGATCGTGCCGTCTGTCGACACCACGTCGAGCGTGAAAACGTATTCCCGGCCGAGCGTCGAACGGCCGATAGCCCGCTGCACCACCAGGGCATTCGGCCCTAAGGGTGTGTCGATCTTGAGCAACCGCTCGTGTTGCACGGTGCCCCGGAGGATCGCGTCATAGACATCGCGCGCGGCCACCTCCCCGCGCCCGTCGGGTTGGATCGCCATCGATTCTCTCACTCGTTTTATTGATGTTTGCCTCGACAGCTTGCTGTCTGGCCCTCGCTCGCGATTGTACAAAAGTCAGGTGGAGTCGAACATCTAAGCAGTGCAAACATTTTGAGTAAGACAACCAATATGCAACTATCTGTTCATCTATTTACTCCCTCGAAATTCATACGTCATCGGTATCCAACCTCCATATTGCTCCCGGCACCGTAGTCGAGCAGCCCGCGGTAAAAAGGGCCTTCGCGTTAACGAGTTTTCGGCGAACCTTCTCAGCAGGAACGCATCCGTTCGCGGGCGGGGCGCGGCGGCTTCCCGTCAAAGGCCATCGCGCGAATCCGCCACGTTGAGAGACCGCAGCGGAGACGGGCGACTGCCGAGGCGCGTCACGCCGGGGTCCGCCAGTCTCAGCGACGTGTGCTCGAACCGCTGGAACGACTCGGCAATGTGCTTGCGCAGCAGCTCGACGTCCCACGGCTTGATCAGCAGCTTCTGGACCGAGCCGTCACCGGGCGCGTTGGCGATCGATTGCCCCTCGCCGTAACTCGACAGCAGAATGCGTACGACGTCCGGGTACAGCGCCTTCACGCGCTGCAGCAGGTCGATCCCCGACACGCTCGGCATGCGGAAGTCGGACACGATCACGCCGACGCGATGCCGCGCGAGCAGGTCGAGCGCCTCGTCGGGATCGGTGGTCGCGAGGATCTCGTAGCCGTCGCGGCCCAGCGCCTGCCTGAACATCTGCAGCGTCGCACGATCGCCGTCAACCAGCAGCAGCGTCCGGCGCAGCAGCTCGCGCTGCCGGCAGTGTTCGGGCAACTCCGAGCCGGCCGACAGCATGTCGGCGATTTCGTCACCGGTCACCGGATGGCTGAAGTAGTAGCCCTGCATCGCATGGCAGCGGTGCCGGTTCAGGAACGAGAGCTGCGCTTCGGTCTCGACACCTTCGGCGACCGTCTCCATGTGTAGCGACTCCGCCATCGCGATGATCGATCGCGTCAGCGACGCGCCTTCCGCGCTGGTCGTGACGTCGCTGAGGAACGACCGGTCGATCTTCACGACATCGATCGGCAAGTCCTTCAGATAGGACAGGCTCGAATAACCGGTGCCGAAATCGTCCAGCGACAGCACGACGCCGAGTGCCTTCAGTTCGCGCAGTGTGTGCGCGATCGCATTGCAGTCCTGCATCAACACGCTTTCGGTCAGCTCGAGTTCGAGCGATGCCGGTTCCAACCCGGTATCCTTAAGCGTCCTGCGCACCATGTCGGCCACGTCTTGCTGTCGGAACTGGCGCGCCGACAGGTTGACCGCGATGCGGATCGGCGGATGGCCGTCCCGATGCCACGCGACGGCCTGCGCGCACGCTGTGCGCAACACCCACTCGCCGATCGGCAAGATCAGCCCGGTTTCTTCAGCGATCGGGATGAAGCGGTCAGGCGGGATGATGCCGATTCCCGGCCGTCGCCAGCGAATTAGCGCCTCGACCCCGCTGATCTGCCCCGTCTTCAGATCGACCTTCGGCTGGTAGTACAGCTCGAGTTCGTCGTTCACGACGGCCTGGTGCAGCGCGTTTTCGAGGACGGCATGCTCTTCCACTCGAGCACCCATTTCGCGCGTATAGAAGCTGTAGCAGTTGCGCCCGTGCTCCTTCGCGCAATACAGCGCGGCGTCGGCCGTTTTCAGCAGCGTCTCCGCGTCCGTGCCGTCGGTCGGACACAGACTGACGCCGACGCTGGTCGACACGTGCAGATCGTGTCCGTTGAGCACGAACGGCGCAATGAAGGTGTCGAGAACCTTGCGCGCGATCGCATCCGCGTCCGACGGCGTCGACAGGTTGACCAGCATCACGACGAACTCGTCGCCACCGAGCCGCGCGACCGTGTCGCCATCGCGCACCGAACTCTTCAAGCGCGCGGCGACCACCCGCAGCAGACCGTCGCCGACCGAATGGCCGAAGCTGTCGTTGACGTGCTTGAAACGGTCGAGGTCGAGCACCATCACCGCGATCAGTTGCCCCGTGCGCCGCGCCTGCGACATCGCCTGCTCCATCCGGTCGCTGAGGAGGTTGCGATTCGGCAGGCCGGTCAACGCATCGTGGTTGGCGAGATATTCGATGCGCCCCTGCTGCGCCTTGCGCTCGGTGATGTCCTGCACGATGCCGCGCAGGATGATCGCGTGGTTCGGATCGCGCCCGGCCTCCGCGAGGTGCAGCACATGGCGCTCGGTGCCGTCCGGGTGAATCAGCCGATGCTCGAGCGAGAACGCGACGCCTTCGGTGCGCAGGCTTGTATACGACTGCACGAGCAGCGGCTGCTCGTCGGTCGGCACCGCCTGCAGCAGACGTTCGAACGTGGGCGGCGTGCGCGTGGGGTCGAGCCCGAGGATCCTGAACAACTCCGGCGACCAGTATCCGTCGGTCCGCCCGGCCTGGTACTCCCAGTTGCCCAAGTGCGCGAGCGCCTGCGCATGCGTGAGCCCGACCTCGGTGGTCGCCAGCTTTTCGACGGCGGCTGCCGCGCGCAGCAAATACCGGATCCGGTAGCCCAGCAGCTTCCAGCGCATCGGCTTCGATACGAAATCGGTCGCGCCGGCGTCGAACGCACGGGCGATCGATGCGTCGTCGTCGTTGCCGGTCAGCATGACGATCGGCACGCGACGGCCTTCCGGCAACGCGCGCAATGCGCGGCAGCAGTCGAAGCCGTCGCCGCCGGGCATTTCGACATCGAGCAGCACGACCGCGGGGCGATGACGCAGGAACGCGGCGATGCCCTCGTCCGGCCCCGTCGCTTCCTCGACGCGAAAGCCTTCGGGCTCCAGCGTTTCGACGACCAGCAGGCGCGTCATCGCATCGTCATCGATGATCAGAATCGCCGGCACATCGGCATTGTCCTGGTTCACGACCGTCCTCCTGTTTGGTCCGCTGCGCGATCGCCGCGGCGATCGGCTGGCGACCGTTCGAGCTTCAACCGGTCACGCGCTCGGCGACCAGCGCCGCATGCGCGTGCTCGAATTCCTCATCCGTGCCGGCCACGAGCGGCGCCGCGGCTGGCACGTCGGCCGCGCGCGCGAGACGCTCGATCTCCCGGCAGCGGGCCGACAGCAGATGGGCGCCCACGTTCGCGCTGCTCGATTTCAACGTATGGGCGGCCAGCTTCAGCGCATCGGCGTCGCCCGCTGCGACGGCCGCGCGCATGTCACCGATCAGGCGCGGCGCATCCAGCGTGAATTGATCGATGATCCGGGTCAGCACGTCGGGGCGGCCCGGCCGCTGGAGCGCGCGCAATGCATCGAGCGCCTTGCGGTCGATTACGTCCGCGTCGTCACCCGCGCTCGCTGCCGCCGCCCCAGCCGCGGTAGCGGGACTCGGTTCGATTTCGGCACGGCTTACCGTCTCTTCGCATGCAGCGGCCGGCACGCACGCGTTGCCGCGAACGTGGCGCGCGAGCGTGTGCAACAGCGCGTCGCGGCGGAATGGCTTAGCCAGATAGTCGTCCATGCCGGCGGCGAGACAGCGCTCGCGGTCGCCGCTCAGCGCGTTCGCCGTCAGCGCGATGACCGGCACGCGCGGCGAACCGGTGTCCGTTTCGCGCCGACGCAGCCGCCGCGTCGCCTCGAAGCCGTCCAGCCGCGGCATCTGGCAGTCCATCAGCACCACGTCGAATGCGTCGTGCGCGAGCCGCTCGAGTGCCTGCTCGCCGTCGTCGGCCACGGCGACTTCGTAATCGGTGTCCTCCAGCATCGCCAGCGCGATCTGCTGGTTGACCGCGTTGTCCTCGACCAGCAGCACCCGTGCCGCGATCGCATCGAGCCGCCGGTCGTCGGCCGACGCGATGCCATCGACACCATCGACACCATCGGCGCCCGGCACGGCCGCCGGCAGCCGCGGCGGCATCACGTGCATCGCCGATGCGATCGCCGCGTGAAGGTTGGCGCCGTGCAGCGGCTTCGTCAGCCGCGCGGCGATGTCGAGCTCGTGCGCGACCTGCACGCTGTCCATCATCTCGAACGCGGTCAGTGTGATGATCCTGAGCGCACGCAGCGACGGATCGTGGCGGATGTGCTGCACGAGCGAGATGCCGTCCATCCCCGGCATCCGCACGTCGACGATCGCGAGGTCGAACGGCGCGCCGTCGGCGACTGCGGCCCGCAGCTGCGCGAGCGCGTCGTCGCCGCCGATCGCCGTGGCGACGCACAGCTGCCATTCGATCGCGTGTTCGAGCAGCACGCTGCGATCGGTCTCGCTGTCGTCGACGATCAGCACCTTCAGCCCAGCGAGCGACGGCCTCGCGAATGGTGCGACGCCCACCACGCCGGACACCGGTTCGTATCGCATCGTCACGGTAAACACCGAGCCCTTGCCGGGCGTCGATTCGAGCGTGAGCGTGCCGCCCATCATCTCGGCCAGCTGGCGCGAAATGACGAGCCCAAGCCCGGTTCCGCCATACTTGCGCGCGATCGAGCTGTCTGCCTGCTGGAACGGCTGGAACAATTCCGCGGACACCTCCGGCGCGATGCCGATCCCGCTATCGGCGATCGCGAACACGATGCGGCCGTCGTCCACATACGATACGTTCAACTCGACGTGCCCGCGTTCCGTGAACTTGATCGCGTTGCTGAGCAGGTTCGTCAGGATCTGCCGCACCCGGACCGGGTCGCCGCGCATCCATTCCGGGACCGAGTCGGCGCGATTGAACACGAGCGCCAGTTCCTTGCGTCGTGCATTGGGCTCCATCAGCGCGACGACGTCGTCGAGCAGTTGATGCAGGTTGAAATCGATGCGTTCGAGCGTCAGCTTGCCGACCTCGATCTTCGAGAAGTCGAGAATGTCGTCGATGATGACGAGCAGCGTCTGGCCGGACCGGTACACGGTATCGACGAACTTGCGCTGCTTCGACGTCAGCCGCGTCCGCTGCAGCAGTTCGGTCATGCCGAGCACGCCGTTCATCGGCGTGCGGATCTCGTGGCTCATCCTCGCGAGAAACTCGGATTTCGCCGAATTCGCGGCTTCGGCCGTCGCGATCGCTGCCTGCAGGTCGACGTCGCGGCGCTCGATTTCATCGAGCATCATGTTGAAGCCGGCGATCAGCGCCGCGACTTCGTCGCTGCCCTGATGAGGCATCCGAAGCGACAGGTCGCTGCCGCTGCGAATGCGTGCCATCGTGCGCGTCAGGCTCGACAGAGGTCCGGAGATCGACGTGCCGAGCCGATGGCTGATCACCAGTCCGCCGATCGCCAGCAAGAACGATACCCCCACGATCATCACGATCGCGGTTGCCACGGCCCGGTAGACGTCCGATACGATCCCGCGCTGCTGAAGGTCGACGCGCACCGCCTCCTGTTCCGTATACGCTGCGAGGCGATTGGCCGTCGTGTCGACATCGGCGACGATGCTCTGCATGGCGACGTCGTTGGACAGCATGTCGGACTTCACCGCCAGGATACGGTGCGCGGATCCCGCCAACTCCGTGGTCAGTCCGATCACGCCCTCTGCGCGCTTGGCATTGCGCGGCCCGTCCGCGACAAGTGCATCGCGCAGCGCGCCGGCGGATGCGGTCAGCGCGCCGATATTCCTTCGCAGCTCGTCGTCGGCGCGCTTCAGGCGGTCAGGACTTTCGCCTTGCGCGATCATGCGCAGGTCGAACGCCAGCGTGTTGATGCCGCCGTTCACGGCGGCCGACAGCGACGCGATCCGCGCGGCGCGCTGCCGGAATGCGATCGCTTCGTCGAGGCGCTGCCGCGCGTTGACGATCCGAAGCGCGAACGGGTCCGCGATCTCCGCCAGCTTCGCGTCCAGCGCATCGAGCGATTGCAGCACGCGGTCTTCATGCCCACGGTAGCGCGCCGCCACGGACGGATCCGCGAACATACCGGCACGCAGCGCGACGAGGCCGACCTTGCCGTCGAGGATGTCGTCCGCCACCCGGGTGAGCGCGTTCGTCAGGCTCTGGGCCGCGGCCGCGTCGAGATGCGGCGCCGCGATTGCGAGCGCCTTGCGCGCACCGTCGATGGACGCCTGCATGCGCTCGCGCAGCGGCGCGAGCCGGTACCGGTTCGGCGCGACGTCGACGCGGCCGGCGACGGCGATGATCTCCTTGACGTCCATGCGCGCCTCGTCGAGCGCATGAATCGTGCGGTTGTACGCGGTATTGGCCTCCAGTGCGCCGCTCACGGCGGCATCGGCGTCGCTGTCCAGCCGGTCGACCTGCTTGCCGATCGCGTTCAGCAGCGCATCGCCTTGTGCCTGGACGCGTTCGATCAGCCGGCGTTCGGCGGCGAGTTGCGCGTCGCCGCGCAGCCGCTTGTCGACGCCTTCGTTCATCGACGCGAGCATCGTCCTCAAGCCGGTGGACGGCACGTCGACGCCGTGCCCGTCGATCGCGCGCACGGCCGCCGTCACGCGTGCGATCCGCTGCAATTGCGTTTCGATCTCCGACGACGCCTGCTCGCGCTCCAATGCGTCCTGCGCGCGCTCAAGCCGGCCGAAGTCCAGCGCAAGCTCCGCGTATGCGCGCTGCAACTCGTTGCTGCGCACCTGCAGCGGCAGCGATTCCGTCGTCAGCGTGCGCACACCCGACGCAATGCCGTGCACCGCGATCAGGCTCGTCACGGAAATCGCCACCACACCCAGCAGCATCAGGCTGGTGCTGGCGACGAGCTTAGCCTTGATGTCCATGCAGCCCTCCAGGATCGGGCGGCCCGCGCGCGGCCGCCCAGCCGCTCATCTGGCCGGCCCGTCCAGCGGCGTGACGCGGCCGTGCGCGATTTCGGTGAGGAACACGTCGTTCAGCGCCTGGTGATCGTCGGTGCTTAGATTGGCCACCAGGCCGCCGAGATCGAGACGCCGGATCGATTCGAGCGCCTGCTTCAGCGTTGCCCGGGTGGGTGCCGGTCCCGCCCGTTCCAGTCCGATCAGCGCGACCTTCGCATCAAGGCAGCCCTCGATGTGCACCACGCCAATGTGTTCGTCCGGAAAGCGCTGCGCGATCAGCCGTGCGCAGTCCCGGACCACGGGGCGCTCGCTCTGCGGCAGCGGCACGACCTGCGAAATCAGCATGCCGTTCCCTTCGTCGCCGATCAGGCGCAACAGGTCGTCGGGGCCGACGAACGACACTGCCGCGAGACGGGCCGTGAGGCCTTCGCGGTGCGCTGCGCGAATGAATGCGGCGACCGGCGTATACGGGCCGACCATGATGACGACGTCCGGCCGCGCGTCGAGTATGGCTGCGAGACCCGTCTCGACTGCCGTCGTGCCGCGACGGAACGTACCGGTGGCGACGACGTCGAGGCCGTGGCGGTGCAGCGCGAGCTGGGTGCCGGCCAGCACCGCTAGCCCGAAGCCGTCGTCCTGGTAGAACACTGCAAAACGCCTCGCGCGGTCGTGGGCAATCAAGTGATCGACCAGCACGCGCGTCTCGTCGTCATAGCTCGCCCGGATGTTGAAGACCTCCGGAATGACCGGCCTGCGCAGCGCCATCGCGCCGCTAAACGTACCGATGAGCGGAATGCCGGCGTCCCGGATCATTGGCAGCACCGCGGTGGTTGTCGGCGTGCCGACGTAACCGAACAGCGCGAGGACGTTGCCGCGATCGATCATTTCCAGCGTCGTGTCCACCGTCCGCTCGGGCTCGTAGCGATCGTCGGCGACGACGAGGTCGATCTTCCGCCCGTGCACACCGCCGTGAGCGTTCGCGTCGTCGAATACGGCTTGAGCGCCGATCAACAACCCGTGTCCGAGGCCTGCAGAATTGCCGGATTGCGCGTTGACCATACCCAGGCGGATCGTACTGTCGGTCACACCGGGCTCCGCCGCAATTCCGGCGCCCTGGCCGCTCAGTGCGGCGCAGCACACGATCATCGCCAGCGCCTGCCTGCCGCAGGGACGCGCGAGCGAGCGCAGTACGTTCGAATACCAGGTACCGGAACAAATCGGTGTGACTGACACACTCTCGTCCATGTTGAATCCCTGTCCGGCATCCCGTTATTCCGACTTGCTGGTGCATCCCGCCGCATACCACACGGCTGCCGTGGTACGAGTCAATTAGTCATATATATAGATGGCATATCTTGCGGCCGCAAGCCGCAGGCCAAAACAGGGTCATTACCTTTCAACGGAAAGATGTCACGTCGTAGGCCTTCGTCGATAGAACGGTGGTGCGAAACTCGAGTGAACTTATGAGGTTGTGCGTCGCGCAATAAAGTTGCCGGCGGCAGAGCGCCGCGAAGCCCCTTGTGAGCTCGTCGCTCTGTTGAAGTAACTGGGGCCGTCCGGCGGGCGCCTTGCGACCCGGAGCGGTATCGCTGCGACAGCGTTCACGGGGCGCATCGCCGAAATCGCTTGCTTCTTACGCTTCAAAAATATCGCTGCGAGAACCTCTGCTTCCGCATCAGTGATGTGCGTATTCCGTGCGTGCGATCGGCGTCGCTCTCACTTTCGAATACTGAAATACGGGCATGGCTTTGAGCGCATTCCGCGTCGCGCCGGCCCAGACGAGCTTGCCGCCGATGAAGTCGATCTGCGTGATCGGCACGGCAACATCGTGCGCTGACACACCAAGGAACTGGTGTGCCGCGACGATCGCGAACGAAACGGCGTCGTCGGGTGTGACGATGATGTCGTGCAGTACGCCGACCTTCTCACCGCGATCGTTGTAGATGACTTTGCCCAGCAGACTCTTCTTCGCACTCCATCCGTTCACCACGAGGCTCGCCTGTTCGATGCTCACGCCGACCACCTGCGTGCCGGCGACTTGCGCGTCGGCAAGCGTCGCGCCGCATGCGAGCGACGCGGCTACAACCGCTCCTGCGATCCATTTCGATGTTTTCATCATTCACTCCGGTCAGTACAGAAATCACGGCAACTGCGACCCTCGATAGCCGATACGATCGCCGCGGCCCGCCCCGACGCATGCTGGCGCCGCGTCCCCGTTGACACGGAAGCATGTCGATGCGTTTCTGACACTGTGCTCTCGCAGTTCCCAGCGCGTTTTCGAATTCGCACGGTGGTGTCCACCGAGCGACTGCAGCAGCGAGAGTGAATCGCTGATTTCGTGCGATTCCTGAAAAGCCACCGGCGCTCGCCGAATAAAGTGTTGTCGTCGTCAAATGGCCGCAACCAGCCGTCACATTGACCTGAACCCGAGGAATTCGAATCATGGAGATCGACACACGCAACGCGACGGAAAGCGAACGCGGCCCGTTGTCGCCTTGGCTTGCGGTCTGCCCGCGCGAAAGAAGATGCCGCGCTATTCGGCGCGGCCGATGATGTCGACAGAGATTCTGCTGCTCGGCGCGATGCTCATCGCGGTCACCGGTGTCGTCCAGGCGGCAAGCGTCGCGTTCTCGCTTCCACAGACATTCGTGGTGTCGTTCGTCGGCATTCTGTTCGGAGCGCTATTTCTCGCGATGCACGCGTGGCTTCCGGAGCCGGCGCTGGCATTTGTCGACCCGGTCGTCGCATGGCCGCTATCAGCGGACATGTGCCTGACGCTGTTTCTGCCGCCGCTGCTATTCCAGGCGGCGTTGAGCGTCGAGATTCGCGAGATGCTAGGCGACTGGCTGCCGATCCTGATTCTCGCGATCATCGGCGTGTTCGTCGCAACCGTGTCGATTGGTTTCGTCGCGTCATGGACCACAAACGTGCCGGCCAGGGACGGTCTTTTGCTGGGTGCGATCATCGCAACGACCGACGCATCGGCGGTCCTTGCCGTATTCCGCAGCGTGACGGCACCTAGTCGGCTCGTACGGCTCGTCGAAGGTGAGAGCTTACTAAACGATGCTGCCGCGATTTCGATTGCCACCGTCCTGCTCGAGGCGTCCCGCAGTGCCGATTCGGTCTCACGGACGGTAGCGGAGATATCGCAGATTTTTGCCACTGAATTCGGCGGCGGCGCGATACTGGGCATGGTCGTGGGACGCATGCTTGCCTGGGGACTCGTTCACCTTGGCGGCGAAGGGAAGGCCGAGCTCACGCTGACCCTTGCGGTGCCATACCCGCTCTATATTCTCGGCAACGAGTTCTTCCATGTCTCTGGCGTCGTGGCTGTCGTGACGGCGGGACTCGTGATCAGTGGGCTTGGGCGGGCTCGCCTCACACCGCGCAATTGGTCGCATTTGCAACTCATGTGGGAGCAGGTGGCTGGAATCGCCGGCACGCTTGTATTCCTCCTCGCGACGATCCGCGTGCCCGGTCTGCTGAGAGCCGCCCGGGCGTCTGACGCCCTGGCGCTCGGGGCAATCATCATCGCTGCACTCGCCGCACGACTCGCGGTACTGTTTGGCGTGTTTCCCTCGGTGTCCCGACTAGGGTTAAGCAACGCCGTCACGCGTTCCTTCAGGCTCGTGATCACCTGGGGTGGCTTACGCGGAGCAGTCACCATCATCCTCGCACTGGGTATCGAGGGCAACGCGGCGTTGCCTGAACCCACACGTCGCCTTGTTTCGGTGCTGGCAACCGGCTTCGTCCTCTTCTCGCTGGCCGTTAACGGATCGACGCTTCGCCCCCTGATCCGCTTCCTCGGGCTCGATCACCTCTCGCCGCAAGACATGGCGCTGCAGGAACGCGCCGTTGGCATTGCCGGGGCGGAAATCGACGCGCTCGTGCGGGCTTCAGCGCGATCTCTCCGGATCGACCCGAATCTCGCATGCGATGCGATCGATGCCTATCACGACAGCACATCGCTCGATAACTTCTTGCGCTCTGACGACGTCGCAACGACCGACGAAGACCGTCTGACGGCCGGCTTGCTCGCTCTTGCACGCAGGGAAGGCGATCTCATACCTCGATACGGCAACGGAATCGTCGCAGTAGAAAACCTGGATCGCATGATCGCGAACGCAGCCGCGATGACGGAAGCCGTCCGGCGCGGCGGGCGCGCCGCGTATCGGCAGGCGGCGGCACAAATTCTGCAGATCCGATGGAGCTATCGGGCCGCACGGTGGATCCATTCGTGGTTGAAATTAAGCTGGCCTTTCTCTTGCGCGCTCCAGAACCGTTTCGAATTGCTAATATGCCGGCGCGCCGTGCTGGAACAACTACATCGCTATACCGAAACAAGTCTTCAACCGCTACTCGGTCCCGAAACGACCAAGACGCTGTCGGCAATCCTACATGGCCGCATGGACAGAACCGAACACGCAATCACCGAGATGCGAGGGGATTTCGGCCACTACACCCGCAAACTCGAGCGACGTATGTTGCTGCTCGTCGCGCTGAACGCGGGACGCGATCGTGTCGAGCATTTGTACCGGGACCAGTCGATTTCCAGCGAAGTGTACGAATCGGTCAGCCGCGATTTCATGCGTGCATGGCGCAACGCAATTGAACGGCCGGAGTTTTCTGCCGATGATGAATGAAATTCGAGCGACGTTCAATCTACGGTGCCATATCGACGAGGCATGGTACGTAACGGTCAGGATCGTGCGGCTTCGCGACCTAATCGGACACGACGGACGGCAATGGCTGTTCGCAATCGCCCTGATTTTCGGCGATACCCCGCCGATTTGCTTCGCACCCTGGACGACTACGTTCAGCGCTGGCGACATGAGGCCTCCGCTCGCTCCGGACGCCCCCATCCTGCGTCAAGCCGCCAGGCCTTCGGCGCGCACTCGCTGGACGGAACGTGGCCGTGCGAATCCACAAATACCGATCCTTCCCAACAGTTGGCCGGCCCGATCCACGACACAATCCGTACACCATCCGACGCATCGTGACACTCTGGAGAGGATCGTCTCATGTCTCACCATCTCGACTGCTTGCTTGCACGCCAAGACATCCGACTCCACAGCACCGATCTCTACTGCTTTCTCGACCAGACTGGCAACCTCGTCGTCACCGGGCTGTCAGTCGCGATCGCCTTCGTCTTCGGCACCGTCGAGCTACTGGGCCTGCTCGACAACGCGCTTGGCCCGCATCCCTGGTTCTGGCCGTGGACGTCCGCGATCGATCTGAGCACGCTCGGCTGCGCCAGCTTTGGGCTCTTTGTCGTGACCTGGGGCGTCTCGATTCCGATCCGGAAGCTCGGGCACGGCACAAGGGACGGAAGCGCTGTTCCTTGCGTCGCAGACCATGATCGACGCCCCCCTCCAACAGCCGCATCGCCAAATATTGACCGTCGGATCTTTACGTGTTCGCCGGCCGGTCCGCGAGCCATGCGGCGCCGCGCTGCTTCATGTCCATTTCCAGAGCGCTGCCTCTGGTCGCAAAAACACGTCGGACAGGAAACCCACTCTTTTCGAGCAGATAGGCCAGCGCCGCGTATTCGGGTGGAAACCTCTCCACAACGTCGCCATCGATCGGTTCAATGCTCAACGGAAACGTAAAGCAACCCATATCGTAAATACTCTGTCGCCTGACAATCTTCCACATCCCGTCACGTTTCTCGACGAAGTCGTAGAAGCGATTGTGCACTGCACATCCAAGCTTCAATACGACTTGGTCGGCCACGATGATCGCATTCGTCTCAACTAGTGCTTTCGTCCCGTTGAATTCGATGACGGGCTGGCCAATCAGGTGTTTGGTATGCAAAGCGGAGCCTCCCATCATGCGCGAGCCAGCGATGAAGTCGGCCACCGCTCCTTCGAACCAGGTGACCTCGATGGTTGCATCCGGGTGAAACAAATCGGCGAGGTTGTCCCAACTCGCGAGATCGCGATACATCCAGCCGGCCATAAGATCGGATATTGCGAGGTGGTCTTCGATATGTCCTTGCATTGCTATTTCCTAGTTGTGTAAAGGTGATCGGCCGTGGAAAACGATCGTCGTACCACGAGAGGAATCCAGCCGATGCTACGAAACCAGGCAACCTGGCTTTTTTGCATAGGGTACCTATTTTTAGGATTCACACGGTCAAGTGATTCAGGAGATCGAAACGGATTCAAAATTTAAATAGAATTTGCGAGATGCGAAGTCCAGTTAGAGCATCGTGCTGCCATCTACTGTGAATCAGTAAATGTCCTAACGCGCCGGTATGCCATCGATTGTTTTCACAAACTACCACGGCGAATCGCGCTATCACCCCCGAAAACTTGACTGTTTCTCCTTCTGCCCAGTGAATCTCTACAAGAAACTTTCTGACGACATTGAACGGCTAATCCTTCAGGGGGTGTACCAGCACGGCGACAGGGTGCCGTCGGTCCGGCAAGCGAGCCAACAGCACAGGATTAGCATCACGACCGTGCTGCATGCATACCGGCTGCTCGAGAATCGTGGTTTGCTGGAAAGTCGGCCGCAGTCTGGCTATTTCGTGCGCGTGCAACCCGATAACGGGAACCTAAAAGTGCACTCACTTGAGCCATCGAGGCCGACAGCGAGTTTGTCCCCTGTTGACCAGGGCCGGCTGGTACTCTCGACGCTGCGCTCGATGGGCACCGCTGATGTCGCGCCCTTAGGCTCGCCCTACCCGGATCCGTACCATTTTCCATTCGAGAAGCTGAACCGCTATGCATATGCGGCCGGCCGTGACAAGTCACTATGGGGCGTGGTGGACGGGCTACCGCCCGGCCATCCACGCCTTGTGCGACAGATCGCGCGTCGCTATCTGGAGAACGGCATGTCAGTCGACGCAAATGAAATCGTCGTGACAGTCGGTGCAACGGAGGCAATCAACTTGTGCTTACAGGCAGTGGCAAAACCCGGTGATGTCATCGCGGTGGAATCACCAACTTTCTATTCGATGCTGCATGCTATCGAGCGGATGGGCATGAAAGCGATCGAAGTGCCGACTCATCCTGAGTACGGAATCGACATTGCAGCGCTGGCGGAGACTGCAAGATCACAGCCGATCGCCGCCTGCATGGTGATGCCGAACTTTCAGAATCCACTCGGCTTCCAAATGCCAGACGACCGAAAGCGTGAGCTCGTCGGATTCGCCGAGAAGACAGGAATTCCGATCATAGAAAACGGTGCGTATAACGAACTGCATTTTGGAAATACGCATCCCAGCACGCTGAAGTCGTACGACAGAAATGGGCTGGTTCTCCATTGCTCGTCGTTCTCGAAGAGCCTGACGGCTGCGTACAGGATTGGCTGGGCGCTGCCGGGCCGATACCGCGATCAGGTAGAGAACCTGAAATTCTTGAACACGCTCGGGACGCCGTCTCTGCCGCAACTCGCGATCGCGGAGTTTCTTGAGCGAGACGGTTACAAGCATCACCTACGACGCTTGCGCAGGGCCTACGCGCAACAGGCGAACCTGATGCGTACGTTCGTGTCGAGGTTCTTTCCGGAAGGCACGCGAATTTCGAGCCCCTCGGGAGGCTATACACTTTGGGTGGAATTACCGGCACAAGTCGACGTGGTGCGCCTCCATCAGCTTGCGCTGGAGCACCGTATCTCTATCGGGCCTGGGCACACGTTCTCGGCTTCGGACAGCTACCGGAACTTCATCTGGCTGAACTACAGCAGCCCGTGGTCGGCTGGAATCGAGCAAGCTGTCATCACAATCGGCAGGTTGGCTGCGCTCTGCGCGTGTTGACCTAGCGATGATGGCGGACGGGACGCATTACCGAGTTCGCAGACACGTACGCCACGCACCGCGATACACACAACGCGAGCGCAACTCATTATTGCGTTCGTTCGCCTCCCGCCATCTCTCGAACACACCATCGCGGCAGGGCCGTGCATGGACAAGCGCTGTGGCAAGACGCCCAAAGATCAACAAGAAGGCAAGCGGCGCGGCACGGTACGGACTCTCTTCGGGCGTTGGGATACCCATCAGCCGGCGCCAGGCGTACTGTTGTCTGCGTGCGGATTCGCTGCAGTTGCGCGCTCAATGGGCGCTCCGTGAATGTTGATCGTCCGCATGTCTGCCGCCGAGCAAGACGGACCACGCGCCGAATTGAGCCACGGATTCAGCGCTGCAAGCACACTCGCGCGCGCGCCGTAGTCATCGGGCAGTTGCGGCTGTCCGCGTGCGAAAGCGGCGACCGGCTTGCCGATGAAAAGGGCCAGCAATGCGGCTACGATCAGTGTGCGATCCATGATGAAACTCCCGGGAAAGATTCGATGAGGGCGCATCGTCGATGCGCCGCCGGCGCGACCGTTACAGCGATTCACTGCCTGACACGTTCATTCCCGCGAATGGGGGGCACATGGCGCTGACCGGCAGATGAGAAATTCGAAATCCGCGGCCGCCACCTCGGGTCGTGTGGACATGAACTTTGTCAGCGTCGGGCCGGCGCCGTGCCGTGGCGCCTGTCATTGAACGACCCGGCGTCGTGCCGCGGAAGGCAGTTGAAAATCGCGTTCAGTGGTGCTCGTACAACTGCTGGGCATCGAGCGACGCGAGCGACACCGGAGTGGTCTTCGCGGCGACGGTCGGCTGTGCCGCGACCGACCGCGATTGCTGCGCGGCGATCTTCGCCTCGGCTGCCTGGATGTCGTCGGGATAGTAGGGATCGGTGCCGACGGGCCGATAACCGGCCTTTTCGACGCGGACGAGATCGGCGCGCACGTCGGCGCGCGTGATCGTGCCGACGGCGGTTTGCGCGAATGCGGCGATCGGTGCGCTCAGCGCACAGGAAAGCAGTACTGCACGAATCAGGTTGTTCATGATGTTCACCTCTCAAGATGGCGTTTTCGCGTCCGCTGACCAGCCAGACATCCGCTCCGCATCGATGCGATGAAGAGTTGTGTCCATTCTGCGATTCGCGCGCTTTCCGGAAGGTGAGACTTCGATTACGGTCTTGTCATCTGATCGCTGTCGCACGTCGCGTGCGGGCCGACCTGGTTCGTCGAATACGACGCAGGCGCTCAACGAAATCCGTATGTCGGTCGATGGCTGTGTTCATGCGGACGCATCGACCGGCTGTATCTGCGGAATCATCGCAGCCTGGCCGCGCACGTTCCCGGCCGCGTCCGTGAGTTGCCACACGATCGCGCGCTCGATCCAGAAACGCTTGCCGGTCTTCGTTATACGCACGCCGCGGTATTCAGACACGAAGCCGTCCTGCGTCACCTTGTCGAGAAACAACTGGCGTTCGCGGCGCTCCATCGGCTCCGCCGAAAGTCGCGAAGGCAAGGCCGTCAGTTCATCCCAGTCGTATTCGAAAATCGCCTGCGCGCGCTTGTTGCCGTATACGAAGACCGGATCGGCCGACGCATCGTGCGCGAGAATGCCGAACGGCGCCGCACGGTACAGCCACGCGGCGCCGTCGGATGCGCTCATTCCGTCGGGAACGAGCGGCCGGTTCAGAAACCGATGGTAGGAGTCGGCAAGAAGAACGAAGAAGTCTGGATCTGTGCGCAACGACATCGGTAAGGCTCCTGAAATCGGTAGGATAAGTCAATGAGCGACGGTTCACGGTCCGACATTATATGAATGAAGCGGCACGCCGCGGTCGGAACGGGCAATTGCTGCCCGGTACGGCGCAAAGGTCGCTCAGCAAGTTTTTGACACGATCGCTCGACTACCGTTTTGGACATAAAATGCGGGAGCATCCGTCCCGAATCGTTAAACAGAAACATCGGGCGAATACGCTTCTACTTCGAATTTCACGGACAGAGGGCGATATGACCAGTATGACCAGCGACACGGCCGATCCTGTCGTCTTCGTGATCGACGACGACAGCGCTATTCGCGAAGCGGTCGAAACGTTGCTCGACTCCGTCGAACTGCGTGTCAAGTCGTTCGATAACGCACAGGCATTCCTGGCGCTTGACTTGCCCGACGTACCGAGCTGTGTCGTTCTGGACGTACGGCTCAAGGGGCAAAGCGGGCTTGCCGTACAAGAGCAGATCACGCGCGAACTGCGTATCCCGGTCATCCTGATGACCGCTCACGGCGACATCCCGATGTCGGTTCAGGCGATGAAGGCCGGCGCGGTTGACTTCCTGCCGAAGCCGTTCCGCGGTCAGGACATGATCGACGCGGTTACGTGCGCGCTGGAAAGCGACCGCAGGCGACGTGCGGTCGATCGTTCGACCGCGATATTGCGTACGTGCTACGAATCGTTGACGCCGCGCGAGCGCACGATCATGGCTATGGTGGCGAACGGGCTGCTGAACAAGCAGATCGCAACGGATTTGAATCTGAGCGAAATCACGGTGAAACTGCACCGCGGCCAAGCGATGAAGAAGATGAAATCGCAGTCGCTCGCGGATTTTGTACTGAAGGCGCAAGCGCTGGGCCTGGTCGATCGCGAAAGCCGGCTGGTCGAGCATGCATGACACGCGGCCACGATCGAGTACGGTCGGCAACCACAACGCGACAGGAGTCATCGCGAAGCACATAGTTGGAAACGAATCGTCGAATCCCTGTTCCCTCCGCGCACGCGAACATCGTGCCGGCCGCAGCGCAGCCCATGCATAATCTGCCGCATGCGTCCGTGATGGCGCAACTTGCCGCCACCCTGCCCCTTTCCGTCGTATGCGAAGACGAAGACCTCATCCATGGTCGCGCTTTGCTGACGGACCCGAATGGCAAGCGCATTCCAGTCCTGGTCGCGCAGCCGAAAGGCGGCGCATCGAATCCTGCTGCGTTCGAGTGCTTGCTGAACGAATACCGGATGCGCGACAGGCTGGACGCCTCATGGGCTATGCGGCCAATCGATCTGCAAAGACACGGCAACAGCATCGCGCTCGTTCTGGAAGACGCTGGCGGAATTCCGCTCGAACGCCTCCTGACCGAAAGGCTGTCGACCGGGCGTTTCTTGACGCTCGCGACCGCGATTGCCGCCGCTGTCCACCGCATGCACGCCCGCGATATCGTGCATTGCGATCTGAAACCGGAACATCTGTTTGTCGATGACGCGGCCGGCCTCGTGAGGATTACCGGTTTCGGAATCGCGTCCGACGCACCGCGAGATCGTGAGCGTACAAGTCCGCCGGACATCATTGCGGGGACGATGGCCTATATGGCTCCTGAGCAGACCGGACGACTGAATTGCCCGATCGACGCCCGCACCGATCTGTACAGCATAGGTGTGGTGTTCTACCGAATGCTGACCGGGACGCTGCCCTTCTCGGCGGCGAGCGCAACGGAATGGATGCACAGCCATACGGCCCGGAAACCCGTTCCACCGCATCTGCGGGTCGAACGGGTCAACGCCCAGCTGTCCGCGATCGTGATGAAGCTGCTCGAGAAGGAGCCCGGAGCCCGCTATCAAAGCGCGGCCGGGCTCGAGCGCGACCTTCGCCGCTGCGTTGCGCAGTGGTCCACCGATGCGACGATCGATTCGTTCGATCTCGGCGACGTGGACCTGCCGGACCGACTGCCCGGTCCGGTCAGGCTGTACGGCCGCGAGCACGACCTCGCGCGGCTGATGCGCGTGTTCGGACGGATCGTCCACGGCGGGCGCATCGAATTCGCGTTGGTTTCCGGGTACGCGGGTGTCGGCAAGTCGTCACTGGTACGCGCGCTGCAAGCAGCGGTCGGGCCGTCGCAAGGCACGTTTGCTGTCGGAAAGTGCGACCAGCACAACCGCGACACGCCTTATGCGGCCATCGTGCTTGCGCTGAAGAGCATGGTGAAGTCCCTGTTCACGCAACGCGAGGATGCGTTGCGCCGCTGGCGCGACGCGATCGTCGACGCACTCGGACCCAACGGCAAGCTGATCACCGACTTCGTGCCCGACCTCGAGTTGCTGCTTGGCGAACAGCCTGGCGTGCCGGAGTTGCCGCTGCAGCAGGCGCAGGCGCGCTTTCGGCTCGTGCTGCACCGCTTCATCCAGGTGTTCACGCGGCTTAAGCCGCCGCTCGTGCTGTTCGTCGACGATCTCCAGTGGGCCGACGCGGCCACGCTCGATCTGCTCGAAAGCATCGGCAGCCGGTCCGGGATACGCCACATCCTGCTGATCGGCGCGTACCGCGACAACGAGGTCGACGTCGCTCACCCGTTGCCGCAACAGCTCGCGCGGCTCAAGTCGGCCGGCGTCGCCGTCGACGAAATCCGGCTGACCGCGCTGACGGTCCCGCAAGCGACTGCCCTCGTCGGCGACATCCTGCGATCCGACGACCAGCGCGTTGAGCAACTTGCGCGAATCGTCCACACCAAGACCGCAGGCAATCCGTTCTTCGTCGTCCAGTTTCTGCAGGCGCTTGCCGAAGAGAACGTACTGCTGATGGATCGATCGGCAGGACGGTGGTCATGGAACACGCAGGCCGTCAGGAGCGCGCGGTATACGGACAACGTTGCAGAACTGCTGTCCGCGCGGCTCGAACGCCTGCCGGATGCGTGCCAAGACGCGCTCCGTGCGTTGGCATGCCTAGGAAATAGCGCTTCTGCCCGCAGCATCGCGATCGCCCGGCACTCGACTGAAGACGCGCTGCATGCGGAGCTTCGGATAGCGATTCGACAGCAACTCCTCGAACGCGTCGGCGATACGTACCGGTTTGCGCATGACCGGATCCAGGAAGCCGCCTATTCGCTGATTCCCAAGGCGGTACGGGCCGAAACGCACCGGGACATCGGTCGGCGCCTGCTACCGCATCTGCCCGACGCCCACGACGACGGGCTGCTGTTCGAAATCGTCGGGCAATTCGAGCGGGCCGGCAGTCACGCGATGTCGGCGGACGAGCGATACGTAGCGGCGACGCTCAACCTGCGCGCCGGCATTCGCTCGAAAGCGTCCGCAGCGTACGGTGCCGCACTACGCTACTTGCACGCCGGAGTGGAGCTGCTGACGCGCGTGCCGGACACGCGCTGGCCCGGCGTTCGCTTCGAGTACGAGCTGGAGCTTGCCGAATGCGAGTTTCTGACAGGCGAACTCGCGGCGGCCGAGCGCCGACTTGCGGCGTTGCGCGTCGATACGCTGAATGTAATCGATCGCGGCCGCGTCGCCGTCCGGGCGATGGACGTCTATACGGCGCTCGATCGAAGCGGCGACGCGATCGCGGTCGCGCTGGCATTCCTGTCTGGCGTGGGCATCGACGCTTCGGCGCACCCATCCGATCTGGAGGTTAGCGACGAATACTCGGCGCTTCGGCGCCGCGCGGCCGGTCTGACGGTCGACGACATCGTCGAATTGCCGTCGATGCGCGATCCAGTCGGGCTGACTACGCTCGAAGTATTGACGCGCCTGCTGTCCGCTGCGTGCTTTACCGATTTCAATTTGAATTCGCTGATCACATGCAAGGCCATCAACATCAGCCTCATCAGCGGAAACTGCGAAGCATCGTGCGTTGCGTACGGCACGTTGAGCCGGATCGCCGGACCGCGTTTTGGCGATTTCGAGCTCGGCATCCGGTTCGGCAAGGCCGGCTACCGGATTGCCGAACTCAATGCACAGCATCGGTTCCATGCGAGCACCTGCATGGTGTTCGTCATCTTCACGTTGCGCTGGATGATGCACGTCCGGCTGTCCGAGGATGCGCTGAGGCGTGTGTTCGCCGCAGCGAACAAGGCCGGCGACCTGCTGTACGCGTCGTATTCACTCACGTGCCTGAACACGAATTTCCTGTTTGCCGGCGATCCGCTGCCGGCCGTCGGCGACGAGGCCGAACGTGGACTGGCGTTCGCACGCAACGCGCGACATGGCCTCGTCGTCGACATCCTGTCGACGCAGCTCGCTCTGGTCCGCACATTGCGTGGACAAACGCGACGGCCCGGATCGTTGGATGATGCACAGTTCGACGAGCACACGTTCGAATCGCATCTCGCCGCCAATCCGGGCCTCGCGATCGCCGAGTGCTGGTACTGGATACGCAAGATGCAGGCGAGCTATCTGTTTGGCGATAACGGAACGGCGCTCGAATCGCTGCGGCGTGCGGAGTCGCTGATATGGACGTCGTCGATGTTCCTGGAGGAGGCGGAGTTCCATTTGTATGGGGCACTCACGCTGGCCGCCGCGATCGACCAGGCCGCGGCCGACGAACGCGCAGGCCTGCTCGCGCGCTTCGTCACGCATCAGACGCGTATCGACGTGCTGGCCGGCCAGTTCCCTGAGAACTTCGAGACCCGCGCGGCGCTGGTCGGTGCCGAGCGTGCGCGCGTCGAATCGCGCATGCTCGATGCGGAACATCTGTACGAGCACGCAATCCAGTCGGCCCGCGCGGGCGAATTTCCGCACCAGGAAGCAATCGCGAGCGAACTTGCTGCCCGCTTTTATCGCGCGCGAGGCTTCGACATCATAGCCGACGCGTATTTGCGCAATGCCCGCAACGGGTACATCCGCTGGGGTGCGGACGCGAAAGTCCGCCAGCTCGACGAGACGTGTCCGCATCTTGGCGCCGAGACAGGCAGCCGCGATCGCCGCGAAACGATCCGGTCAACGGCCGGCGAAGTCGACTACGCGATGTTGATCGATGTATCGCAGCGCGTTTCGTCGGAGATCGATCCGGAGAAGGTGATCGACACGTTCATGAAGGCCGCGCTCACGCACTCGGGCGCCGATCACGGATTACTGATCCTCGCCTCCGGCGACGGCGACGCAAGCATCCGCGCTGACGCCACGGTTCACGGCGACGAGGTGATCGTCGTGCAGGAAAGCTCGCCGCTCGATGCGCGTCGCCTGCCGATTGCGACGATCAACTATGTGCTGCGAACCCGCGAGACCATATCCAGCCCCGATGCGTCGAAAGAGCCGGTCTGCGCGTCCGATCCCTATACGCTCGCGGAGCGCGTGCGATCGATGCTGTGCATGCCGCTCGTGCGCGGAGATGAACTGACCGGTGTGCTGTACCTCGAGAGCAGACTCACCACCGGCGTATTCGCACCGGCGCGCCTCGCGGCGCTCGGCGTGCTCGCGTCGCAGGTGGCGATCACGCTGCAGAACGCACGGCTGTATCGCGATCTGTCCGAGCGCGAAGCGCGGATTCGCCGGCTCGTCGATGCGAACATCGTCGGCATCTTCATTTATGCGCTCGACGGAACGATCGTCGAAGCGAATTCCGCGCTCCTCGACCTGATCGGCTACAGCCGCGAGGACCTGGAGCACGGGCAGCTGAATTGGCGATCGCTGACGCCGCCGGAATGGATCGAGGCGGATTTCCAGATCCACGAGCCGGCACTCCGGGCGACCGGCGTGCTTGCGCCGATCGAAAAGGAGTATTTTCGCAAGGACGGTAGTCGCGCACCCGTCCTGGTCGGCGCGGCGATGTTTTCGTCGACCGGTCAGCACGGCGTCGCGTTCGTGTTGGACTTGAGCGAGAGCAAGCGTGCCGACGCACGTGCGCGCGAAAGCGAGAGTCGCTTCCGCGAGATGCAGAAGGAACTCGCGCATGCGAACCGCGTGTCGGCCGTCGGGCAGCTGACCGCGACGATCAGCCACGAGGTCAAGCAGCCGATTGCCGCGATGGCGGCGAATGCCGATGCCGCGGCGCGTTGGCTGGCTGCTCGGCCAGCCAACATTGAACGGGCGTCGAAGGCGCTGGACCTGATCGTCCGCGACGCGTTGCGCGCCGGCGACGTCATCGACCGCATCCGCAACTTCGTCCGCAAATCGCCCGTTCGCGAAGAGGTGGTAGACGTCAACGCAGCGATTCTTGACATCCTGTTCGTCACGCGGCGCGACGCGGAAAAGAACGGCATCTGCATCGACACGACCTTCGCATCACCGTCACCGCTCGTTGTCGGCGATCGCGTCCAGCTCCAGCAGGTGATCCTCAACCTGATCGTCAACGCGATCGAGGCGATGCACGCAGTCAACGAGGGCCGCCGAAGCCTCGTCATTTCGACGTCGAATATCGAAGGCCGCAGCGTCGAAATTCGCGTGACGGATTCGGGGCCCGGCGTATCGGACGCCCACATGGAACGGCTCTTCGAGCCCTTCTTCACGACGAAGGATACGGGGATGGGCATCGGCCTGTCGATCGCTCATTCGGTGGTTCTCGCGCACGGCGGCCAGTTGCATGCGAGCTGTCGTGAACCATCTGGTACGACATTTCACGTCACGCTTCCGTCAGCGCGAGTCTGACAGTGCTCTACAGGCAACCGCCGTGCAACGGCGGCAACGTCGCGCGTGAGCGCACTGCGATGCAGGCCCATGCGATTTGGCAAAGATCCGTGCACCGATAGAACGACGCCCTCAACACCTCTCCTAATCTGCGACGAGAACACGTTCCGCAGACGATTGAATTCGTAAAACCAGGAGAAGAAGAATGGCGAAGGTGCTTTGTGTGTTGTATCCCGACCCGACGACCGGCTATCCGCCGTATTCCGTGCGAGACGACATACCGGTCATCACCGCGTATCCGGGCGGGCAACGCGTGCCATCCCCGCAAGGTAGCCCCGGGTTTACGCCGGGCGAGCTGGTCGGATGCGTGTCGGGTGAACTCGGCCTGCGGCCGTATCTGGAAGCGCATGGCCACGAGTTGATCGTGACGAGCGACAAGGACGGGCCGGACTCCGTATTCGAGCAGCACTTGCTCGACGCGGACGTGGTCATTTCGCAGCCGTTCTGGCCCGCGTACCTGACGCGCGAGCGGATTGCGAAAGCGAAAAATCTGAAGCTCGCACTGACCGCGGGCATCGGATCGGACCATGTGGATCTTCAGGCGGCGACGGAGCGCGGTATCGTCGTTGCGGAGGAAACTTTCTCGAACAGCATCAGCGTGGCCGAGCACGTCGTCATGACCGTGCTCGCCCTCGTCCGCAACTTTCTTCCGGCTCACCGCTTCGCGGTGAACGGCGGCTGGAACATCGCCGATTGCGTAAGCCGCAGCTACGACCTCGAAGGGATGCACTTCGGGACGATCGGTGCGGGACGCATCGGTCTCGCAGTCCTGCGCCGACTGAAACCGTTCGACGTGCATCTGCACTACTCGAGCCGCCATCGTCTCTCGTCCGATCTCGAACACGAACTCGGTCTCGTCTACCATCCCACCCCGCAATCGCTAGTGCAGGTCTGCGACGTGATCAATCTGCAATGCCCGCTGTATCCGTCGACCGAACATATGTTCGATGACGAGATGTTCCGTCACGTCAAGCCAGGCGCATACCTGATCAACACGGCGCGCGGCAAGCTGTGCGACACGGGCGCGGTCGTGCGCGCGCTCGAATCCGGACGCCTCGCCGGCTATGGCGGCGACGTGTGGTTTCCACAGCCGGCCGCGGCCGATCATCCGTGGCGCCGGATGCCGAACGCGGCGATGACGCCTCACATTTCGGGCACGTCGTTGTCCGCGCAAGCGCGCTATGCCGCCGGCACGCTCGAAATCCTGCAATGCTTTCTCGAAGGCAGGCCGATCCGTCCGGAATATCTGATCGCCGATGGCGGCAAGCTCGCCGGCACCGGCGCCGCATCGTACAACCTGACGTAAAGCGCACAGCGGGGCCGGCCAACGCCGCAGCCGGCCACGCTCGCGGCCGTTGTTGCAAGGTTACTGCCCAATGTGCTCGCGAATGCCGCTACTGATCTGCTCGAGCGCCGCCTCGGTCGACGGCACTTGACGCAGCGCGTTTAGAAGGACGAAGTCGTGAATCGTGCCGTTGTAGCGGACGGCCGCGACGCTCACGCCTGCGTCTTTCAACTTGCGTGCATACGCCTCACCCTCGTCCCGCAGCGGATCGTTCTCCGCGGTCACCACGAGCGCGGGCGGAAGCCCCTTCAGTTCATCGTTGCTTGCACGCAGCGGTGACACGTACGGGTTCTCGCGCGTCTTCGCATCGGGCGCGTACAGATCCCAGCCATACTTCATGAAGTCACGGGCAAGGAATCGCCCCTTCGCATACATGCGATACGAATCGGTATCGACGCTGGCGTCAGTCGCCGGAATCAGCAGTGCCTGGTAGCTGATCTTCGGACCGTTGCGATCCTTGGCCATCAACGTCAGCGCCGCAGCCATGTTTCCGCCGACCGAATTGCCTGCCACCGCAATCCGGGAGCCGTCGGCGCCGAACTGGCTTGCGTTGGCGGCGGCCCACTTCAGCGCCGCATATGATTCCTCGAGCTGCGTCGGGAATTTCGCCTGCGGCAGCGGCGTATATTCGACGAACACGGCGACCTGCCCCGAGCCGACCACGAGGTCGCGCACGAGGCGCTGGTGATTCGCGAAGTTGCCGACGATCCACACGCCCCCGTGGATGAACAGTAGCACGCCCGGCTTACCTTCGACGTGAGTCGGCTTCACGATGTAGAGCTTCACCGTGCGCCCGTCCTGGGTAATCGTCCGCTCGGTGGTCGTAATGCCAGACATGTCGACCGGCGTCTGATTTTGAAGATGCGTCAGGATCTCCTGCGGCTTCGGCTGCGGCAGTTCCCAGAACGGGCTGCTGTCCTTGTTGAGCGCGACGAGAAACGATCGAATCTGCGGATCGATGTGCTCGTCCGTCGCAGGATCCGCCGGTGACGCGGCGTAGGACGGCGTCGCGACGCCGAGCGTCGCACACGCGGCGATGGCCGCGACAATGAGCATCTTCCTGAGTGGCATGTTCATTTGATTTCCTTAGCATTTCCAGATGTGATGGGATAATGCGTCGCGCCTTTTCGCTGCGCCATACGCAGTGCGCGACCTGCACGCCGCGAGCGAACGTTCTCGCAGGCGGAGCCATCATGCCCAGTTGCATCGGGGGATTTTTTCGCGACCCGGGCGCGGTTGCCGATTCGAACGGCGACGCGCCTTTGCTGGCCGCTTGGGGCGGTCGCGATGCGACGCCCGGATTCAGGTCCGGCGAGTCCCCGGCGTGGCGTCGTCGGATTGAGCGATGCCCAGCGCTTCGGCCTGTTTGACGAAGACGGCCAGCGAGCGCGCGTCCATCTTCTTCATCGCCTGCCCACGATGGATCTTCACGGTGATTTCGCTGAGGTTCATTTCGGCCGCAATCTGCTTGTTCATCAGTCCGCTCGCGACGAATGCCATCACTTCGCGCTCGCGTGCCGACAACGTTGCATATCGGGAACGCAGATCGGCCAGCGCGCGCTGCGCGCTCTTGCATCGCTCGTCGCGTGCCAGCGCGGCGGAGACGGCATCCAGCATGTCCTGTTCGCGGAACGGTTTCGCGAGGAAATCCATTGCGCCGGCCTTCATTGCCTTCACCGACATCGCTATGTCGCCGTACGCGGTCATGAAGATGATCGGCAGCCGCAGGTCGGCGGCTGCGATCTGCTCCTGAACCGCGAGACCGCTCTGACCTTTCAGGCGCACATCGAGGATCAGGCAGCTCGGCACGTCGGGTTTGTCGAACGCAAGAAATTCGTGCGCGGACGCAAACAACTGAACGCGCATTCCCACCGACCGAAGCAGCATGTCGATGGCCGTGCGCATCGATTCATCGTCGTCGACGACGTAGACGATCGACTGCTCGGGCGAATCTTGCGCGTCAGTGCTCATTACACATTTCCTCATCGATTGGCAACACGAACTGCATGACCGCACCCGGACACTCGCGCAGGTCGGCCCAGATGCGCCCGCCGTGCGCTTCCACGATCGATCGGCAGATCGACAGCCCCATTCCCATGCCATCCCCCCTGGTCGTGAAGAACGCGCTGAACAGACGGTCGAAATCGGCATGCCGGATCCCGGTGCCACTGTCCTCCACGACGACCTGAGCCTGCCCGTCGTCGCACGTGTGCGTGCGAATCCGCAAACGGCGCGCGCCGGGCGCGACGGCCGACATCGCCTGCACTGCATTCATCACTAGATTGATGACGACCTGCTGCAGTTGCACGCGGTCGCCGCGCACGCGCTGCGGTGTTGCCGAATAGTCGGCTTCGACGTCGACCCGCTGGCTGTCAAGCTCGCGGCGCACGAGTTCGAGCGATTCTCGCACAACGACGTTCAGATCGAGCGACGTCTGCTCGGGCGCGCGCTTACGCGCCATCGCGCGAATCTGCCGGATTACGTCCGACGCCCGCTTGGCGTCGCGGATCATCTGTCCGACCGATTGCTGCACCTCGCGCAGGTCGGGCTCAGGGCGGTCGATCCAGCGCAGCGCCGCGTCGCCTGCCGTCACGATCGCGGCGAGTGGCTGCGTAACTTCATGCGCGATCGACGCGGCCAGCTCGCCCAGCATCGTGACCCGCGTCGCGTGCGCGAGCTCGGCGGTGGATCGGTCGAGCGCGTCCTGCGCGACAACACGTTCGGTCACGTCCATCAACGCGCCGACGTATTCGGCATCGGCCGGGTGCGGCATTAGATGCGCGACGTAATGAACGTGCTTGACGCGGGAATCGGGCATCATCAGCCGGAACTGGATATCGAGATACGGTTCGCCGGCCATCAGCCGGCGCCACGCGTTGGTCACTCGCAACACGTCGTCCGGGTGGGTGCGGCCGGTAATCCATTCGATGCTCGGCGTCGTATCGCGCGTCAGCTCGAAGATCCGGTAGGTTTCGTCGGACCACCACATCGCGCCCTCCGGCACCCGCATCGCGATGCTTCCGGTATGGCTGAGGCGCTGCGCGTCCGACAGCAGCGCCTCGCTGCGGCTCAACGCATGCTCGGCCTGCTTGCGCGCCTCGATATCGGTATTCACGCCGTACCAGCGCACGACGCGCCCACCGTCATCCCGAAGCGGCTCGGCGCCGATGTGCACCCATCGGTAGACGCCGTCCCGACGCCGGATACGCGCGACGCTCTCGAACGGCGCCCCTGTCGCAACCGCATGCCGCCACGCGACGTGCATCGTATCGAAGTCGTCGGGATGGACGACGGCGCGCCAGATGTCTTCGCCGTTCTCGGCCACCGACACACCGAACTCGGCCCAGCGCCGGTTCACGTAACCGATCTTGCCGTCGCTGCCCGAGTTCCATACCATTCCCGGTATCGCGTCGATCATCGCGCGCAGTTCGCTCTGTTGACGCAGCAGCTCGCCTTCCATGCGCTTGCGGTCGGTAATGTCGTTGTTGGTCGCGAGGATCGCGACCGGCTTGCCGCCGGCATCGCGCCACAACGCGAGCCGGCTGGAAATCATCACCGTCTCGCCGTCGCGGCGCACGCGCTGCAGTTCGCCCTGCCACTGCCCGGACGTCAGCACAATGCGGTGAATGTCCTCGAGCGGCACCGATGCTCGCGTCTGCGTCAGCTCGTGAACCGGCTGACCGATCGCCTGCTGCGCCGTCCATCCGTACAGCGCCTCTGCGCCTTGATTCCAGAATGCGATCCTGTCCTGCAGGTCATAGACGACGATCGCGTCGTGGGTCAGGTCGAGCAGTTGCAGCCGCTCGCGCAGTGTCGCGGTGTTCGACAGATTGCGCAACGCGAGGAATGCCGTGGTGACGATCGCGAGCAGGCTCACCCCGCAGCGCGCGAGCGCGCCGGCAGAATAGCGTTCGTCGTGCGATAGCGCGAGCGCGAGCAACGTGAGCGAGATGCACGTGCAGGCGGTCATTGAAGTCGCGCGACGCGAGCCGGCCGATGCGACGAGCAGCACGACGGCCACGTACAGCACCGCGATCGCGATGTCGAGCGGCGTCAGGTCGATGACGAAGACCGCAGCGGCCAGCGCGCCGGCCAGCGTATACAACACGCGCGAGTCCTCGCGCCAGAGCTTGATCGTGCTTTGGTTGAACATCATCGCCATCGTGCGGCACGCCGCGAGAACAAAAGGAAAAGCGGATCAGCGTGCCGCATCGGTCCCGCCGGCCTTCACCGATTCCAGATGACGCGCCATTTCCGCCGAGTCCACCGGTTTGCCGAGTACGCAGATGGCGCCCATGTCGATTGCTTGCCGCCGGACCGAATCCGACGCAAACGCGGAAATGAAAATGACCGGCAGCGCGATGCCGCCGTCGACGAGACGACGATACATTTCCAGACCGGAAATGCCGGGCATCTGGACGTCCGAGACGATACAGCAGACGTCCGTGAGGCCGCCCGCTGCGAGAAACTGTTCCGCGGACGCATAGAGGCGGGCCGTCCAGCCAAGGGAACGCACCAGGCTCGACGTGGCGACGCGAACGGATTCGTCATCGTCGATAATCGAAACGATCGGATTTTTCTGCAAACCTCGGGCCCTCGGCCGAAATCGTACGACGGGCAGCCCGCTACCGGCCGCCCCAACCACAGTCATATTAGAGAAGTCGGCGGTCCGCGGAAATCATATGTACGTATAGTCGCCGCCCCTTCCCGGCCGCCATGGGCCGACGGCCGGACCGGCAACCGCCGTCGCACCGCGGCGCGACGGGCGGGCGCTGCTCGCGATCCGGCGAATTCGCAGTCTTGCGTGCGTTCGCTCAACGACGCGCGACGCGCGCTCTCTATATTCCAGGCGTCGATCAACGATCGACAGCCGGCACGCCATCGTCGCCACTCCAGTCGCGGCGATCCTGCACGCCGGGCGTACCCCGGGCCGCCGCATCGACCGAGCTCCACGCAGCACCGGTCGTCACCGGTGTGCTTGCACGCATCGCCACCGTCCCCGCTGATATCCGAAGGAGCGTCATCATGAAGAACATCGCCGTCTCACTTATTCTGAGCGCATGCGCGCTGATCCCCGCCGCCGGTTTCGCGCAAACCGCCGCACCAATCACGCGCGCGCAGGTACGCGCGGACCTGGCTCGCGTCGAGCAGGCGGGCTATCTGCCGTCGCGCGGCGCCAATGCCGACTATCCGGCCGACATCCAGGCCGCCGAAGCGAAAATCGCTGCGGACGGCACACGGCAGGCGCTCGCGCAGGGATACGGCGGCGCGCCCGACTGGGGCCGCAGCGCGGCCGGAACCCGCGCCGCACGCACTGTCGCGAACGGCGGGAGTTGCGTCGCACCGGCCAGCTTCTGCAATCCGTACTTCGGCAGCTGAACCGCGCCGCCCGCCCGCGCGCCGAGTCTGCGCGCGCGAGGCGGGACGGCGATTCACGCGCGGATGAATGCGAGCAGATCCGCGTTCACGCGATCGGCATGCGTCGTGCACAGCCCGTGCGGCGCGCCGGGATAGATCGTCAGTCGCGCGTCGCGAACGATCTCGGCCGACAGCCTTCCCGAATCGTCGAGCGGCACGATCTGGTCGTCGTCGCCCTGCAGGACGAGCGTCGGCACGTCGATTCGGCGCAGGTCGTCGGTAAAGTCCGTTTCGGAGAAGGCCTTGATGCAGTCGTATGCGCTCTTGATGGAGCACTGCATGCCGGCATACCAGAATGCATCCACCGTGCCTTGCGAAGGCTTCGCACCGTCGCGATTGAAGCCGTAGAACGGCACCGCAAGATCCTTGAAGAACTGCGAGCGGTTCCCGGCGACCCCGCTGCGGATATCGTCGAATACCGACAGCGGCAACCCGCCGGGGTTCGCGGCAGTCTTCAACATCAGCGGCGGCACGGCGGCGATCAGCACCACCTTCGCGACGCGCTGCGTGCCGTGCCGGCCGATGTAACGCACCACTTCGCCGCCGCCGGTGGAGTGACCGACGAGCACCGCGTCCTTCAGGTCGAGCGACTCGATCAGTTCGGCCAGGTCGTCGGCGTAACGCGACATATCGTTCCCGTTCCACGGCTGGCTCGAGCGACCGTGTCCGCGGCGGTCGTGCGCGATCGCGCGAAAGCCGCGCTCGGCGAGATACATCATCTGCGCGTCCCACGCGTCGGCATTCAACGGCCAACCGTGCGAGAACACCACGGGCTGGCCCATGCCCCAGTCCTTGTAAAACAGTTCAGTGCCGTCTTTCAGTACGAGCTTTGCCATTTTCATGCTCCTTCGAGAATGCCGCTGTCGCCCGCCATTGCGGGCATGCGGCGGTGTCGCACGGCGCGCGCTGGCCCTTTGCCGATCGCGCCGCCGTGCATCCGCGCCATTCTCGTCATCGCGTGACCGCCCGGATTTCCGGACGCATGCTGCATTTCCGTTCCGCACGACGGCGACATCGGGCGTGTCGCGATCGACCGGTGCGGCTTCGAGCGGCAATCCGGCCATTTTGTCTGTGTATAATCGGCGCGCATTTTTCGGCGAGATGGTGCCCCGTGTCGTGGGGCGTCGCCCGGACGCACGGCCAACGTGGCATCCCACAATGAACGAACCTCACGCAGCGGCTGACACGATGCACGATCGGGATACGCGCGCAGGCGACGACGCGCTGTTCCGCTGCGCGCCGATCCCGATCCTGATCGAAGACTGGTTCGGCATCAAACGCTGGATCGATACGCTGAAGGCTCGCGGCGTGACGGATCTCGAGGCCTACCTCGACGCGCATCCCGACGTCATCGACGAAGTTCGTCGGCTGCATGCGTTCGTCGATGCGAACGACGCGACGCTGTCGCTGTTCGAGGCGACATCGAAGGACGCGTTTTTCGCCGCGGCCGGACAACTGCTGCCAGCCAGCCGGATCAGCAATTCGCAGGTCCTGCACGCGATGTTCGAAGGCCGTTCGGCGTGCCAGGGAGAACGTACGCTCTCCACGTTGACCGGCAGGAAAGTGCCGATCGTCTGGCGCTGCTCGCTGCCGGCCGAAGACGACAAATATCGCCGACTTCATTTCTACGCATTCGACGTCACCGAGTACAAGGAGAACGGCGAACGGCTCGACGCGCTGCGTGCGCAACTCGCGCGCACGGCCCGGGCGTCGATGATGGGACAGCTCGTCGCGTCGATCACGCACGAGATCGGCCAGCCGCTCGGTGCGATCCGCACGGCGCTCGACGCGGCCGTCCGGTGGCTGGACCGCACCGAGCCGGACGTCGCCGAGGCCACCACCGCCTTTCGCCACGCATCGCGGTGGACGGACGACATGGCGAACATCTGCCGGCGGCTGCGCGGGTTCCTGGCCGGTGCGCCGGTGGAGGCGGTCGAACTCGACTGCGCAGAGGTCGTGGCCTCCGCGGTGCAGTTGGTCGCGTCGGAAGCAAGCGCGCATGCGATCACGCTCGCCGCCGAAGTCGCCGCCGGCGCGACGGCGCATGCGGACCGGATTCAACTCCAGCAAGTGCTGACGAACCTGCTCATCAATGGCATTCACGCGATCGACGCGGCACCCGCCGATGCGCGCGAGCCGCTGTTGCGCGTGCGAGCGGGCCGCTACGATGACACGCACACGCTGTTCGAAGTCGTCGACAACGGCTGCGGGATCTCGGGCGCGCCGCACGAAGCGATCTTTCAACCGTTTTCCAGCACCAAGCGCGACGGCATGGGAATGGGCCTCCCGATTTCGAAATCGATTGTCGAAGCGCACGGCGGCACGATCTGGATCGGCGATACTGGCCCGCACGGCACGCGGATCTGCTTCACGCTGCCTTCGTCTGCGCACGCGGCGGCCGCGCAAAGCGAACGCCGCGGCGCGCCCGACGGTGCCGGACCGGCTCCCGGCCGGGCCGACGATTGAGCCGGCACCGCGCGAAACCACCCGCCGGCGCTGCGCGCGCGGGCACCGCCGCTGCGCAGCGGCGTGCATCCGAGCACCGGATCCTCGCGACGGTCGTCGCGGCGAACGCGCTCGAATTCTTTGACTATTTCTCGTATGCCGTTTATGCGGCGTTCATCACGCGTACGTTCTTCCCTCACGTCGTCGGCGCCTACGGCCCGCTCCTGTCGCTCGGCACTTTCGCCGCCGGATTCCTGTCGCGGCCGCTTGGCGCGATTGCGATCGGCGTCCATGCGGATGCCGCCGGACGCAAGCCGGCGCTGCTGCTGAGCGCTGCGCTCGTGACGGTCGGCTCGTTCGGGCTCGCCGTAATTCCGGGCTACGCGACGCTCGGCATCGCCGCGCCGATCGCCGTGCTGCTGTGCCGGATCCTGCAGGGCATTGCGGTGGGCGGCGAGATGGGCGCGTCCGGCGCGCTGCTGATCGAGCGGTGCCCGCCCGAGCGCAAATGCACGTACGCGGGCTGGCTGATGGCCGGACAGGGGCTCGCTCTGGCCGCCGCCGGCGCCTGCGGGATCGCGCTGCACGCGACGCTGAGCGTCGCGCAGATCGAGCACTGGGGATGGCGCGTGCCGTTCGCGCTCGCGGCCGCGCTGATTCCCGTGCAAATCTACCTGCGCCGCCATATCGACGAGACGTGGGAACGGCGCACCGCAACGACCGCGTTCGGCGGGCTGCTCCTGCAGCATCGCGGCCGATGGCTGTTTGCGATCGCACTGATTTTCGGCGGCACGGTGCCAACGTACGTCGCCACCTATACGACGACGTTCGGCGTCGCCGGCCCGCCGCCGTCCGCGTATGCATCGTTCGTGACGACCGCGGCCGTCGGCGCGGTGACGTTCGCGTTGTCGATCGCGGGCGGCCGTCTTGCCGATCGCATCGGCCGCATCCGCACCATCGTGCTGGCCCGCGCGCTGACGATGGCCGTCGTCCTCCCGGCATTCCACTTCGCGGCCGTCCATGCGCATCCACTCGCGCTGCTCGGCGTGGTCGCGCTGTTCGCCGGGCTGTCGGCACTCGCCGGCGCGCCGAGCATCGTCGCGATCCTCGACATGTTCCCCGCGCGCGGCCGGGCAGCCGCCCTGTCCGTGGCCTACGCGACCGGCGTTGCGCTGTTCGGCGGCACCGCGCCGTTCGTCGTCGCGTCCGTGAACGCATGGGCCGGCACGCACGTCGCGGCCGGCGCATACGTGTTCGTATCGGCCGCCGTCACGCTGGTCGCGCTTGCCGTCGTTCACGCAACCGACGCGCGAACATCCGCCGTTCGACGCTGAGCGCCGCTTCCGGCGGCGGCTGCCGCCACGTCGCCGTCGTGCGATTCCGCAATTGCCCGCCGTTTGCCGACAGCGCCCATCCCTGCTCCCTTCCAGAATCCGCCTGTCGTCCGACGCATCTTCGATCGAAGCGTCCGACGTCCCGCTGAAAAGCGTCGAAGACCGTGCCGGCGCGTATCGCGCGATACGCGAGACGGCACGTCTCCCAACCCGCAGCCCCACTTCGGACAGGATCGAACCATGTCACATCATCTCGACTCCCCGCTCGCGCGGCAGGACATTCGCCTCGACATCACCGACCTCTACTGCTTTCGCGGGGACACGGGAACGGTACTCGCGATCAACGTCTGCCACTCGATCGCGGGCGACGTGCCGACGCCCGGCTATCACCCGGAAGGATTCTACGAATTCAAGCTCGATCTGAATGGCGATGCGCTCGAAGAGCTCACGTACCGGATCTGCTTCGACGCGCGCGATGCGCACGGGCGCCAGCGCTTCGAGCTGCGCCGCATCGCAGGTGCGGCGGCCACCGATCCGCATGCTGACGGCGAACTCGTGGTGCGCGGCAGCACCGACGAAGTAGTCACTGCGCCGTCCGGTACGCGCGTATGGGCCGGCAAGGCAGGCGATCCGTTCTGGATCGAACCCGACGTGCTGCATGCGGTCGGCCATGCGTTCCAGGACGGTACGCCGCTCGACCTCGGCACGTGGCAGCCGGGCGATGCGCGCAACCTGTTCGCGGGCCATACCGTGTACTCGATCGTGCTCGAAGTGCCCGACGCCGAGCTTGTCACGAATGCCAGCGCGAACCGCAAGGTCGGCGTATGGGCGGTGGCGACGCTCGCGACGGACGCGGGCGGCTGGCGATCGATCAATCGCGTCGGGCTGCCGATGATTCATCCGCTCTTCACGCAATACAACGAGGACCTCGGCGACCGTCTGAATGCGGGCCGCCCCGCCGACGACTTCGCCACGTACGGCGAAACGGTGATTGCATCGGTGGCCGGCGCGGTGCGCGCGAACGGCACCGCCGAAGATCCGATCGGCTACGCAACGGCCGTCGCGCATCGATTCCTGCCGAACATCCTGCCGTACACGATCGGCACGCCCGCCGTGTTCGGCATGGTCGAGTGGAACGGGCGATCGCTTACCGACAACGCGCCGGACGTGATGTTCACGATCGCTTCGAACACGCCGATCCGGCTCGGCATCGGCAAGGAGTCGGTCACGTCGAAGCCGTCGCCCACGTTCCCGTACGTTCCGAAGGCCTGACGCCGGTCCGGCGTCTCCGGTACCCGGCGTCCGCGCGCGCCGGGTGCGCCCTCTCACCTTTTTTCGAGGCTGCCATGCATGCACGTCGACACCTCCCGCTACCCGGCGCAGCCAGGGCCGGCCGACATCGCGTCACGTCGTTCAGTCCTGCCGCGATCGCGATCGTCGCGTTCATCGTGCTGTTGCACGTCGTCGGCTGGGGTACGCTGATCGCGCTGATCGTCCCGCAGCATCTGAGCGTCGGTTCCCGCGCGTTCGGAATCGGCGCGGGCATCACCGCGTATTCGCTCGGCATGCGCCATGCGTTCGATGCAGACCACATCGCCGCGATCGACAACACCACGCGCAAGCTGCTCGGCGAAGGCCAGCGCTCGGCGAGCGTCGGCTTCTGGTTTTCGTTCGGTCACTCGAGCGTCGTATTCGGGCTCGCCGTGCTCGTCTCGCTCGGCATGCGCTCGCTGTCTGCGCACATCGTCGACGCCGGGTCGACGCTGCGCGGGGTGACCAGCGTGCTGGGCGCGATCGTGTCGAGTGTCTTCCTCTATGCGATCGCGGCGCTGAACGTTGCGGCGTTCCATGACCTGTATGCGGCCTTTCGCGCGATGCGCACGGGCCGCTACGACGAATTGCAGCTCGAGCGACACCTTGCTTCGCGTGGTCTCGTCGCGCGCGTGCTCGCGCCGCTGATGCGCATCGTGCGCAAGCCGCCCCAGATGTACTTCGTTGGACTGCTGTTCGGGCTCGGCTTCGATACGGCCACGGAAATCGCGCTGCTGGTGCTGACCGGCTCCGGAGCCGCGTCCGGTCTGCCGTGGTACGCGATCCTCTGCCTGCCCGTGCTGTTCGCGGCCGGCATGCTGCTGTTCGACACGATCGACGGTTCGTTCATGCACGTCGCGTACAGCTGGGCGCTCGCGCAGCCCGTTCGCAAGATCTATTACAACCTCGTCGTCACCGGTCTTTCGATTAGCGTCGCGCTCGTCATCGGCACCGTGGAGGTGCTCGGCCTGCTCAACCGCGCGTTGGGCACGCACGGCGTGGCCGGCACTTGGCTCGCGGCGCTCGATCTGAACGATCTCGGCTTCGCGATCGTCGGCCTGTTCGTCGCGACCTGGGCCGTCTCGATAGCGATCTGGAAGCTCGGACGCATCGAGCAGCGTTGGGCAGTCGGCCGCGACGCATAGCATTCCGCAACACGACGTTCACCGCCTACGGAGGGCATCCATCATGAGCAAAGTCATACTCGTCACCGGCGCATCCAGCGGCTTCGGCAGGCTGACCGCCGAGGCGCTCGCGCGCGCCGGTCACACCGTCTACGCGTCGATGCGCGACATCGGCGGGCGCAACGCGCCGGTGCTCGAACAGATGCGCACGCTCGCACACGACGCACGCGTGGACCTGCGCCCGCTCGAACTCGACGTACAGTCGGACGCATCGATCGATCGCGCTGTCGCGCAGGTGATCGAGCAAGCCGGCCGCATCGACGTGCTGATCCACAATGCCGGCCACATGGCGTTCGGGCCGGCCGAAGCGTTCACGCCGGAGCAGTACGCGCAGCTGTACGACATCAACGTGCTCAGCACCCAGCGCGTGAACCGCGCCGTGCTGCCGCACCTGCGCGGCCGGCACGAGGGGCTGCTGATCTGGGTATCGAGCAGCAGCGCCGCCGGCGGTACGCCGCCATATCTCGCGCCGTATTTCGGCGCGAAAGCCGCGATGGACGCGATCGCCGTGCTGTACGCGCGCGAACTGTCGCGCTGGGGCATCGAAACGTCGATCGTCGTACCCGGTGCATTCACGCAGGGCACGAACCATTTCGCGCACGCGAGTGCGCCGACCGACACTGCGCGTGCGGCCGAATATGACGCCGGCCCCTATGCGGACTTCGGCCGCGAAGTGCAGGAAGCGTTCGCCGCGATCGTGCCGGCGGACGCGCACGCGAGCCTCGTCGCCGATGCGATCGTGAGCGTCGTCGCGGCGCCTGCCGGCAAGCGGCCGTTCCGCGTACACGTCGATCCGACCGAAGACGGCGCGAACGTCGGCTTCGCGGTGCTCGACCGGCTGCGCGCGGAGATGCTGCATCGCGTCGGCCTGTCCGATCTTCTGTCGCCGCGCGTCCCGACGCCGGATTGAGCGTATCGCGCACCGTTGCACCCGTACCCGATCATCCACTCGTCCGGTTCGGCCGCACGACGCGTCGCGTCCGCGGCCGCCCGGCACTCATCGAAGGAGTTCACATGTCTCAATCGTCCGGAAAGATCGCCCTCGTCACCGGTTCGTCGCGCGGCATCGGCGCCGATATCGCGGTTCGCCTCGCGCACGACGGGTTCAAGGTCGTCGTCAACTATGCGAGCAATGCGGCATCAGCGGAAGAAGTTGTCGCGCGCATCCGCCAGGCGGGCGGCGACGCGTTGCTCGTCAAGGCCGACGTCGCCGATCCGGCGGCCACCATCGCGATGTTCGATGCGGCCGAAAAGGCGTTTGGCGGTGTCGACGTCGTGGTCAACAGCGCCGGCGTCATGCTTCAGGCACGGATCGCCGAATTCGACGACGCAACCTTCGACCGGTCGGTCGCCATCAACTTCAAGGGCGCGTTCAACGTGTGCCGCGAAGCCGCGCGCCGCGTGCGCGACGGCGGCCGGATCATGAACCTGACGACCAGCGTGACCGGCGTGCGTCTGCCGACCTATGCGGTGTACATCGCGACGAAGTGCGCGGTCGAAGGGCTCACGCAGGTTCTCGCACAGGAACTGCGCGGCCGTCGCATCAGCGTCAACGCGGTCGCGCCGGGGCCGGTGGCCACCGAGTTGTTCCTCGCCGGCAAGAGCCCGGAACTCATCGAGCGCATGGAGAAGATGAATCCGATGGAACGGCTCGGACAGCCGGAGGACATCTCGGCAGTCGTCGCATTCCTCGCGAGCCCGCAGGGCGGTTGGATCAACGGCCAGATCGTGCGCGCGAACGGCGGAATGTGCTAAGGCGCGCTGGGCGAGCGCGCGTGTCCGCCCAGCGGCCACGCGCGCATCGCGGCGGGCTGCGACCGGCCTACCGGATCCTACGCCGACACGCACGAGTGCACGTTGCCCGGTCGGCGTCTTTCGCGCCGCCTGCCGTCGTTCGATAAGGAGCCTTCATGAACCCGCTCGTCATCCCATCGTTGAAAGCACTGTGCCTGTCGAGCGCCGTAGCACTTGCCGCCTGCATCGTCGGGGCGGCCCAGTCGCCACGGTTCGTCGATACGATCGAAGTAGTTGGCTCGGATACGGAATTGCCGCTCGAGCGCATCGCGATCGGCGGCACATTCGTCGCTGCGGAATCGCATGCCACGCACGCGTCCGCGCGCTTGCCCGCGCGTCTGCCCGCACGGAACGCCGCGGATCATCCCGCCGCGACTCGTCGAGCGCACGTCGCCAAGCGGCTCGATCATGCCGACCGCGTTCGCGGTTACCGGCACGAGATCAACGATGCGAAATGCTGGACTTAGCGCGATATGCGCGGCCGCGATGCGAGCGACGCGCGCACCGCACCGGTGCGCGCGCCCTTACGATGGACTGCACGCGCGTACACTCACGCCGTTTCCTCGATCTGTTCCAGCATCGATGCAAGAATCATCGCGCCGGCATTGATCGGTACCGGACGCGTTGGCCGCGGCCGGTAAACCAGATCGCCTGGCTCGATCCGACACCCGCTCACCGCGCACACGCCGCCGACGCGCGCGCGCGCCGTCTGCCAGACCTGATCGCCATACGAGCACCGCGTCGCATCGCGCCATGCGATCGACACGGTCGTCGCGCTATGGCGCTCGACGACACTGATCGCGACCGCTCGCCGTTCGGATATCGCATGCGGCTTGTTCCTCGCGTCGGCGCCCGCGCGCGTGCGACGCGCTTCGCGTGGCCGTGCGGACGCACGCACGTCGCGCGGCGCACACAGTTGCGTGAGCAGGCCGAGGGTCTGCGTCCACGGATCGACGTCCGTCGCGTTCGTTCGAAGTTCCATCATCGCTCCTCTCCGTTGCATGAACCCATCGCCCTTTCCTGCCGCGCGTCGCACACCGGCATCGTTGCGTGCCAGCCCGCTGCGTGCCCCGCGCTGCCGCCCGTGCAGACTACGCACGACGCGATCGTGTCGCGCGTCGGCGCCGGCGTCGGTTGCCGCCACCGCGGCGTATCGTCATGCGCGCGCGCGGCGCCGCACAGAAACCGCTCGCTGATCGCGAGGAACGCGCTGATCCGCTCACCGTTGTTCATGGACGCTCGTCCTCCAGCAGCAAGGCGTTTGACCGACGAAGCGCTTGAACACGGTCGTGAAGTGCGCCTGCGAGCGAAAGCCGGTGCTCAACGCCACGTCGAGCACGTTGTGGCGCGATTCCAGCAGCAGCTGCTGCGCGCGCTCGATCCGGCGGCGCATCAGGTATTCGTGCGGACGCAGCCCCGTCGCGTGACGGAACTGCGCGGCAAAGTGCATGCGCGTGAGACCGGCGCTTTTCGCCATGTCGGCGAGGCCGATCGAATCGGCGAGATGCGCTTCCACGTACTCGACCACGCGCCGCATCCGCCACGACGGCAGCTCGGCCGTCCGTCGCGCATCGCGTTGCGGCACCGAGAAGTGTCGGGCGATGACGCGCGACACGATCGCGAGGCTGACGCCGTCGGCAAACACCTTGCCGAGCACGCCGTCACGCGTATGCGACACCGCGAGCGCCTGGCCGAGCCGCTCGAGGGCCGGGTCGCGGATCAGGCGCGGGTCGTCGATGACGACATCGCCCGTCGGCGGCCGGCCGAACAGGTCTTCGTAGCATTCGGCAAGCACGCGCTGCGACGCGAACAGGTGCAGCACGTCGCTCGCGCCGTGGAAGTCCGCCTGGCAGTGCACGCCCGGCGCGGTGACCTGCGCGGCGCCCGCGGTCACGCGTCCGTCGACGAGCACACGCCCCGCGTGCGTGAACGTCAGCGACGTGCATTTGAGGCTGATGCCGATGCAGTGCCATCGATCGCTACCGTCGTGCGACACGGCGACGGACGTCGCGTCCTGTCGCGTCCACCGCGAGAGCGCCATGTCGGCCTGCGGCGCGGCGCCGGGTTCGCGCCACGCGCGCTCGACGTTGATCGGATCGTGCGCGGCCGGCAGCCGGCCGCACGCGTCGACGCCGTCGACGGAACCCGGGAGATTCGGCAAGGAAATCATCATGATGGTTATCCGGAAAAGATCGTAAGACGATGATCGGCAGCGGTGCGCCGCGTCGACTCAACGGTAGCGAATCGGTACCGCGCGGGCCAGCCGTACATAGGGATGCGCGAAAGCGGCAATCGATGGGTCGCGTCATATCAAGGTTTAATGCCTCGATGCGGACACCTTCCGGCGGTTTCGCCCGCATGGCGCGGCGTGCCGCCCGCATGGCGCCGCCGCACGCCGGCATGGCGCCGATCGAACGGGGCATCGATCCGGCGAACGCCTTCATACCTTCGTATAGTCCGGCGATGCGATCGGGTGGCGCGATGGCGACGAACGTCGAAACCGTCCCGCCGCCCGGCAAGCGCGCATTCCACCCGCAACGGCGAACGCTGGCTTTCCGATATGCACGACCGGAACGGACGGTGCGCGCCACGCGCGGGTACGGCGCGCCCGCACCGTGCCAGTGGACAAGCCGGCGTGCGTTCCGGCAATCCTGACCGGAGCGCGGAGCCGATACTCCGGTTACCCGAACGACGACGATATCGATGCGCCACGCGACGCCGGCGCCGTCTCGCGCCTGACCGCGCCGGCGGCCCGCTCGCGCCGCGATCGCACCGGTGCGTCGCGAGCGGGGATGTCCACACACGCACGGGCCGGGCGTCGACGCGCGGCTCGGCGCCACGTTCAACGAGAGGAAAACATGCGCCCCATCAAACTCGCCGTCTTGGCACTCATCCCGCTGTTCACGGTGGCGACCGCCGCAGTCGCGCAAACTGCGGCCCCCGCTTCGGCATCCGCCGTATCGACACCCGGCAAGAAGCAGCTTCGCCGCGCAAACTGGCACACTGAAACGCAGGTGCGCAAGGCGCTGACGTCGACACGCGGCCTCGCGACGTCGGACATTCGCGTCGTCGCGCGTGCGGACACGATCACGCTCGACGGCACTGTTCCCGACCAGGCACAGATCGAGCTCGCGCAAACTGCGGCGCAGGCCGCCGCGCCGGCGAAGTCGGTGGTCAACCGCCTGTCCGTTAAGGAAGCCGGGCATTGACGAGCACATGAAGGCGGAGGCATTCGCCGCGCCGACAGCGCGATGCCTCGCGTGCGCCACCACGGCCGGCGCCGCGGTCGCGGACGCGGACGCGGACGCGGACGCGGGCGCGGGCGCGGGCGCGGGCGCGGGCGAAACCGCGATCTCGGCAATGCATACGGGTTTCATCACGACACGCTCCCGACGGATTCGACACGCGCGCATCGTCGATGCGCCGCCGGCAGCATGGCCGCGGCGGCGGCTGCCTGACATGAGCATTCTCGGTAACGCACCTGCGCGCGGCGCTGACCGGCAGATGACAAATTCGAAATCCACGTCTGATGCCGCCCCGTCCGCGCAGATAACGGCTTCGTAATGTTCGAGTCAGGGTAGGGTCAACGCCGCGCCGGCAGACTGCACGCTCGTCGCATCGAATGCGCATCCGAGCCCTGCTTCGAGGAGCACCATCATGTGGATCGTCCGGCTGGCGTTACGCAGGCCTTACACGTTCGTCGTACTCGCGCTGCTGATCTTCATCGCGGGACCGCTTGCGCTGCTGCGCACGCCCACCGACATCTTCCCGAGCATCGACATTCCGGTCGTCAGCATCGTCTGGTCGTACAACGGCTTCTCCGCGGAGGACATGGCCAAGCGGATCACGTCGAACTACGAGCGCGCGCTCACGTCCGACGTCGACGACATCGAGCACATCGAGTCGCAGTCGCTGAACGGCGTGTCGGTCGTGAAGATCTTCTTCCACCCGGGCGCCGACATCAATCGCGCGATCGCGGAAGCCGCGAGCAATGCCGCGTCGATCCTGCGCATCCTGCCGCCCGGCACGTTGCCGCCGAACATCATCACGTACAACGCGTCGACGGTGCCGATCCTGCAGCTCGGGCTGTCGAGCGACACGCTCGCCGAGCAGCAGCTGTACGACCTCGGCAACAGCTTCATCCGCACGCAGCTCGCGACCGTCCAGGGCGCGGCGGTGCCGCTGCCGTTCGGTGGCAAGATCCGCCAGATCGTCGTCGACCTCGATACGCGCGCGCTGCAGGCGAAGGGGCTCGCGCCGATCGACGTCGTGAACGCGATCAACGCGCAGAACCTGATCCTGCCTGGCGGCACCGCGAAGATCGGCACGCACGAATACAACGTGCAGATGAACGGCAGCACGCAGACGGTCGCCGCGCTGAACGATCTGCCGGTGAAGACGATCGGCGGCAATGTCGTGTACGTGCGCGACGTCGCGCACGTCCGCGACGGTTACGCGCCGCAGACCAACATCGTGCGGGCGGACGGCAAGCGCGCGGCACTGCTGACGGTCGAAAAGACCGGCAGCGCATCGACGCTGACGATCATCGACCAGGTGAAGGCGATGTTGCCGAAGATCGCGGCCGGGCTGCCGAAGGCGCTGCACATTGCTCCGCTCGACGATCAGTCGGTGTTCGTGAAGGCAGCGGTCCAGGGCGTCGTGCGCGAGGCGCTGATCGCCGCGTGCCTGACCGCGCTGATGATCCTGCTGTTCCTCGGCAGTTGGCGCGCCACCCTGATCATCGCGATCACGATCCCGCTCGCGGTGCTCACGTCGCTGCTCGCGCTGTCCGCGCTCGGCCAGACCATCAACATCATGACGCTCGGCGGGCTCGCGCTCGCGGTCGGGATCCTCGTCGACGACGCGACCGTCGCGATCGAGAACATCACGCATCATCTCGAGCTCGGCGCGCCGCTCGAGGACGCGATCCTGACCGGCTCGGGAGAAATCGCGGTGCCGACCTTCGTGTCGACGCTGTCGATCTGCATCGTGTTCGTGCCGATGTTCCTGCTCACGGGCGTCGCGCGCTATCTGTTCGTGCCGCTGGCCGAGGCCGTGATCTTCGCGATGATCGCGTCGTACTTCTTCTCGCGCACGCTGGTGCCGACCCTCGCGATGACGCTGATGCGCGCAAAAGGAAACGGCCGGCCGCCGCGCGGCGTATTCGCGCCGCTCGTGCATTTGGCGCGTTTCCAGGCTGCGTTCGAGCATCGCTTCGAGGCCGTGCGGCTGCGCTATCGCGCGCTGCTCTCGGCGGCGATCGCGCGGCGTCGCCGCTTCGCGGCCGCATTCCTGCTCGCATGCGTCGCGTCGACGGGCCTCTACGCGTTCGCGGGGCAGGACTTCTTCCCGTCGGTCGACACCGGCGAGATCCGCCTGCATCTGCGCGCGCCGACCGGCACGCGGATCGAGGAAACCGCGCGGCTGACCGACGAGGTTGAAGCGAAGATCCGCGGCGTGATTCCGGCGGGCGAACTCGCTGGCGTGCTCGACAACATCGGCGTGCCGGTGAGCGGGATCAACCTCACGTACGATTCATCGGATCCGATCGGCACCGAGGACGCCGACGTGCTGGTCACGCTGAAGCCGAATCACGCGTCGACCGCCGCATACGTCGCGAAGCTGCGCAACGTGCTCGCGCAGTCGTTCCCCGGCGTGACGTTCGCGTTCCTGCCGGCCGACATCGTCAGCCAGATCCTCAATTTCGGGCTGCCCGCGCCGATCGACATCCAGATCGTCGGCAACAAGCTCGACCAGAACCGCGCGGTCGCGAATGCGCTGCTCGCGAAGCTGCGCGGCGTGCGCGGGCTCGTCGACGCGCGCATCCAGCAGCCCGGCGACGAGCCGGCGATCAATGTGAACGTGGACCGCACGAAGGCGATCCAGGCCGGCCTTGAACAGCGCGACGTCGCGCAGAACCTGCTGATCGCGCTGTCCGGCAGTTCGCAGACGACGCCGAACTTCTGGCTCGATCCGCGCAACGGCGTCAGCTACCCGGTGCTCGTGCAGACGCCGCAATACACGGTAAATTCGCTGCAGTCGCTCGCGAACGTGCCGCTGCCCGCCGGCTCCGCGCGCTCGCCGCAGACGCCGGCTGGCGGCCCGGCCGCGGGCGCGCCCGCGCAGAACCTGCTCGGCGCGCTCGGCACGTTCTCGCGCTCGACGCAGCAGGCCGTGGTGTCGCACTACAACGTGCAGCCGGTGCTCGACATCTTCGCGTCGGTGCAGGGGCGCGATCTCGGCGGCGTCACGGCCGACGTGACGAAGCTCGTCGACGCCGCGCGCGCGCAGCTGCCGCCCGGCTCATCGATCGTGCTGCGCGGCCAGGTGCAGGCGATGCACGAGTCGTTCGCGGGCCTGCTCGGCGGCCTCGCACTCGCGATCTCGCTGGTCTACCTGCTGATGGTCGTGAACTTCCAGTCGTGGCTCGATCCGCTCGTGATCGTCGGCGGCCTGCCGACATCGCTCGCCGGCATCGCGTGGATGCTGTTCGTCACGCGCACCACGCTGTCGGTGCCCGCGCTGACCGGCACGATCCTGTGCATCGGCATCGCGACCGCGAACAGCATTCTCGTCGTGAACGCGGCGCGCGAGCTGCTCGCGGGCGGCGCGTCGCCGTGGCAGGCGGCACTCGACGCAGGCTTCAGCCGCTTCCGGCCCGTCGTGATGACCGCGCTCGCGATGCTGATCGGCATGTTGCCGATGGCGCTCGGCCTCGGCGACGGCGGCGAGCAGAACGCGCCGCTCGGCCGCGCGGTGATCGGCGGCCTCGCGTTCGGCACGTTCTCGACGCTGCTGTTCGTCCCGGTGCTGTTCGGCTTCGTCCACGCATGGCTCGCGCGGCGCCGCGACGCCTCGGCCACGCGGCGCACGCAGCAAGCGCCCGACGCGCCGGTGCTGCGTTGAGCTCGGACGGCCGCCCCTCCTCATCATCCTTCGATTCGCCCGACCCCGGACCCATCATGAACGACTCGATCGAACCCGTCGCCCCGCCGCCCGCCGCCGAATCGGCCACAGCTGTGCCGTCCGCCGCGCCCGACACCCCGCCGGCTCGTCACGGCCGTAAGCTGGCCGTGCCGCTCGCGGCCGTCGCGCTGGCCGCCGCGCTGCTCGCGCTCGGCATCGTGCCGCGTATCGATGCACGCGCCGCACAGCGTGCACAGGTGGCCGCACAACAGGCGGTGCCGGTGTCGGTCATCGTGCCCGGCGTGGCGCCGGCCGACCAGACGCTGACGTTGCCCGGTTCGGTGGCGCCGTATGCAGACGCGTCGATCTATGCGCGCACGAGCGGCTACATCGCGCACTGGAGCGTCGATCTCGGCACGCACGTGAAGGCCGGCCAGACGCTCGCGCAGATCTCGGCGCCCGATCTCGACGCGCAGTTGCGCCAGGCGCGCGCCGACGAAGCGAGCGCGCAGGCGAACTACGACTACGCGAAATCGACCGCGCAGCGCTGGCAGGACATGCTGAAAACGCAATCGGTGTCACAGCAGGACACTGACACGAAGGTCGCCGACATGAACGCGAAGCGCGCGATGCTCGCGTCCGCGCAGGCGAACGTCGCGCACCTTGCCGAACTCGTGTCGTACGAGTCCGTCACCGCGCCGTTCGACGGCGTGATCACCGCACGCAGCGTCGACGTCGGCACGCTGGTCACGGCGGGCGGCACACCGGGCAGCCCGGGCCTGTCCGGGGAACTGTTTCATCTCGAACAGACGGACACGCTGCGCGTGTTCGTCGACGTGCCGCAAGACAGCGCGACCGGCGTATCGACCGGCACGACGGTTTACCTGACGACACCGCAGTATCCGGGGCGGCGCTTTGCCGCGCGTGTCGCGCGCAGCGCGGGCGCGATCGATCCCGTCACGCGCACGCTGCGCGTCGAGATCGACGTCGACAACCGCGACGGCGCGCTGATGCCCGGTGCGTATGCGCAGGCGCATCTCGTCGTGCCGAGCGCGGCGCCGGCGCTCGACCTGCCGGTCAGTGCGCTGCTGTTCCGCCCGAACGGCGTGACGGTCGCCACCGTCGGTGCGAACGGGCGAACCGCGCTGAAGACCGTGCAGATCGGACGCGATTTCGGCACGCGCGTGGAGATCGTTGCGGGGCTCGCGGCGACCGATCGCGTGGTCGACAACCCGGGCGATGCGATCACGGCCGGCGAAGCCGTGAAGATCGTGTCGACCGCGCCCGCTGCGGCGCCGGCCGCGGCTTCGCCCGCCCGGGCCGCGCAACCTGCTTCCGCCACCGCCGTGCGCGACGTGCCGCCGATGCGCGCCGCCGGTACCGCGACGGCCGCATCGGCGCCGGTTGCGGCGCCCACGCACGGCTGACCCGTCGACGACAACCCACGAGATGCCTCCCATGCGCCCTCTTCACCCGCTCCCGTTCGCTCGCCGCATCGTCGCGCTCGGCGCCGCCACATTGACCGCCTGCTCGACGCTGCCGCCCTATTCGCCGCCCGCCGTCACGGTACCCGCACACTACGCGGGCGCACCGGCCGCGCAGGCCGGCTGGCATGTCGCGATGCCGGCCGACGGCGCCGCGCGCGGCGCATGGTGGACCGTGTTCGGCGACGCCGAACTGAACGCGCTCGAAGCGCGCGTCGACGTGTCGAACCAGACTGTGAAAAAAGCGGTCGCCGATCTGCAACAGGCCCGCGCGATGGTCGACTACCAGCACGCCGGATTCCTGCCGACGATCACCGCAGGCGCCTCGCAGAGCCGCGCGCGCGTGTCGCAGAACCGGCTCGGCTCGTCGCTCGCCGGCAAGACGACACCCGACTACCAGGCGGGCGTGGCCGCGAGTTGGGAACCCGACGTGTTCGGCCGCGTGCGCGATGCGGTGACGAGCGCGCAGGCGAACGCCGCCGCAAGCGCGGCCGACCTGCAGGCCGTGAAGCTGTCGATCACGGCGGAACTCGCGACCGACTATTTCGCGCTGCGCTCGCTCGACACGCAGAAGCAACTGCTCGACGACACGGTGCGCGCTTACGCGGACGCACTGACGCTGCTGAAGCAACAGCTCGCGGCAGGTGCGATCGATGCGTCGGCAGTCGCGCAAGCCGAGACGCAACTCGAATCGACGCGCACGCAGGACACCGACATCGACGCGTCGCGTGCGCAGTTGCAGCACGCGATCGGGACGCTCGTCGGGGAAAGCGCGTCGACGTTCGCGCTGCCGCCGCGCGTGCAGGCGTTCCACGTGCCGGCCATTCCGGCTGGCGTGCCGTCGCAGCTACTGGAGCGGCGGCCCGACATCGCGGCCGCCGAGCGCCGCGTGGCGGCCGCGAACGCACAGATCGGCGAGGCGCGCGCCGCGTTCTTCCCGGATCTCGTGCTGTCGGCGAGCGCAGGCCTCGAGAGTTCGTTCTTCGCGCCGTGGCTCGCCGCGCCGAGCCTGTTCTGGTCGCTCGGCCCGCAACTCGCCGGCACGCTGTTCGACGGCGGTCGCCACAGTGCGTCGCTGCGCGGCGCGCATGCGCAATACGACGGCGCGGTCGCCGATTACCGGCAGACCGCACTCGTCGCGTTCCAGCAGGTGGAGGATCAGTTGTCGACGCTCGACGCGCTCGCGTCCGAAGCCGGTAGCCAGCAGCGCGCGACCGACGCGGCCGACCTGTCGCTGCGGCTGACGACGAATCGCTTCAACGCCGGCGCCGTCAGCTATCTGGACGTGGTGACCGCGCAGACGATCGCGCTGACGAACCGGCGCACGGCCGATCAGATCGACGCGCGCCGGATGGAGGCCGCGGTCGGCCTGCTGAAGGCGCTGGGTGGCGGCTGGCAAGCGAGCGCGGACGCGGCATCGAAAACCGGCACGGACGAACGTACGGCCGCCCCGTTGCCCGATCCCGTCGTCACGCAGCCGACGGCCGGTTGAACGTGAGCACGAAGCGCGTGCCGCGCGCATCGCTTTCAACCTGCGCGGTGCCGCCGTGCAACTCCATCACCGAGCGCACGATCGCGAGGCCGAGCCCGGCCGTGCCGCCCGGCGCACCGCCGCTGCGTGCGGGGTCGCCGCGCACGAACCGGTCGAAGATCCGCGGCAGCAGCGCGGGATCGATCGGCTCGCCCGGATTCGCGACCACGACGCGCAGCGCGTCCGGCGTGTCGTCGACGGAGAGCGTGATCACGCCGCCGGCCGGCGTGTAACGCAGCGCGTTCGCAAGCAGGTTGCCCACCGCGCGGCGGAACAGTTCGACGTCGGCGGTCAGATGCCCCCACCCTTCGACGCGCAACGTCGAGCCCGCTTCATCGGCGAGCCCCTCGAAATACTCCGCGATGCGCTCGAGTTCGTCGTGCACGTCGAACGCGCGCTGCCGCGTGACGAAGCTCGGATGCTCGGCGCGCGCGAGAAACAGCACGTTCTCGATCATCCGCGCGAGACGATCGTATTCCTCGAGATTCGATTCGAGCAGCGTCTGGTACTCGTCGGCCGAACGCGGCCGCGCGAGCGCGACCTCCGTGGCGCCGCGCATGTTGTTCAGCGGCGTGCGCAGGTCGTGCGCGAGATCGGCGCTGAATTGCGACAGATGCGCGAACGCCTGCTGCAGGCGGCCGAGCATCGCATTCTGGGCATCGACGAGCGCGCGCAGCTCGGCCGGCGCGCGCGATGCGTCGAGCCGCGTGTCGAGCTTGTCGACCGTGATCCGGCCGGTGTTGTCGACGATCTCGCGCAGCGGCGCGAGCGCCTTGCGGATCAGCCAGTAGCCGAGCAGCAGCGCGAACAGCGCGCCGAGCGCACCGGCGAGCTTCAGTCGGTCACGGTAGCCGCCGAGCAACGTCGCGCGGTCGCGCATGTTGCGCGCGACCGCGATGCGGATCGGCGTGTGATCGCCGAGCGCAGCCTCGATCACGACGCCGCGCATTGGCGTGCCGCCGTCGGCCTTCCACGTCGCGAGCCTGTCGGCAGTGATCCGGTCGTTCGCGGGCACCGGCAGCGCATGCGGCGCAAACAGCTGCGCGTCGGCCGGCAACGCGCCCGATGCGGGAACCGGCGCATCGTCGAGCGCGGCGAGCCTGACGTTGTGGCGCGCGAGCACGTCGCCGCGTGCATTGACGACGACCATCGACAGCGCCTCGTTGCCGAGCACCTGGCTCGTGAGCCGTTCTGCATGGGTGCGGACTGCATCGAGCGACTCGAGCTCGCCCGCGAGCCGGCGCGTGTGGCGCGCGGCCAGCACGATGTCGAGGTCGTCCTGTGTGTTCACCTGCCGTTCGAGGCCCGCATACACGTATGCGCCGACCAGCGCGAACGCGGCGAGCGTGGTCGCGGCGAACGCGAGCGCGAGCGTCGCGGCGAGCGAGCGCGGCCGCGTCATGCGTCGTCCTTCGGTTCGAGCACGTAGCCGACGCCACGCACGGTATGGATCAGCTTGACTGGAAACGCATCGTCGATCTTCGCGCGCAGGCGCCGGATCGCGACCTCGACGACGTTGGTGTCGCTGTCGAAATTCATGTCCCACACGTACGATGCGATCTGCGTGCGGCTCAGCACCTCGCCCTGCCGGCGCGCGAGCAGCTGCAGCAGCGAGAATTCGCGCGGCGTGAGGTCGATGCGCGTGGCGCCGCGCTTCACGCGGCGGCGCACCACGTCGATTTCCAGATCGCCGACCGCCAGGTGTTCGGTCTCGCGCGGCGGCCCGCGACGCGCAAGCGTGCGGATGCGGGCAAGCAGCTCGACGAACGCGAACGGCTTCACGAGGTAGTCGTCGGCGCCGAGTTCGAGACCGTGCACGCGGTCCTGCACGTCGTCGCGCGCGGTCAGGAACAGCACCGGCGTCGTATGCGTATCGCGCAGCCGCTTGAGCACGCCCCAGCCGTCGAGCACGGGCAGCATCACGTCGAGCACGATCACGTCGTAACGCTCTTCCTGCGCGAGCGTCAGCCCTTCGCCGCCGTCCTTTGCAAGATCGACGCTGAAGCCCGATTCCTCGAGCCCTTTCTTCAGGTATGCGCCCGTCTTTGGTTCGTCTTCGACTATCAGAATGCGCATGGCTGACTCCGTCGTATTGGTGGGGATATCCGACGATGTTACCGGGAAACAGCGACGAGCAATCGCTCCGCGCGGGCGCGAACGCCGTCGATTACAAAATGGTAATCGAGCGGTCAGCCTGGCATGCGGTCGCGAAGCAGGGCGTGGCTGACCGACTCGTACGCTTTCAAATAGACTTCTTGGTACTTGATACTGCGCCAGACCCGCTCGACGAACACGTTGTCGCGCCAGGCACCTTTACCGTCCATCGACAACCGGACCTGTCGACCCAGCACGGTATCGATGAACGCGCCCGTCGTGAACTGACTGCCCTGATCGGTGTTCACGATGTCCGGCAGCCCGTAGCGGGCAAACGCTTCTTCCAGCGTCTCGACAGCGTGCGAGGCTTCCAGCGTGACGGCTACGCGTCACTGGCTGCCCAGCTCACCGAACGTGGGTTCGAGCGCTTTCAGAAGGATGGCAAGACATCGTCATGGCAATGGAAGCTCAGGATCGACGAGCAGATGGATGTCATCGTCGAGTTTCTGCGTGATGCCGTTGGCCGGACGCACATTGCGGTGTGCGGCCGCCGCGTCGTGTGCGCAGGTCTAGTGCCGGCGCATCCCGCCGAACCCGTGCTCCCCGCCGACAAAGGTCGGACCACGATGAAAGCCGCTGCCCATCGGAACGCCGACGCGGCCACGCATGCCCCCGTCGAAGTGACCGAAGTGACCGAAGTGACCAACGTGACCGAAGTGATCGAAGTGATGACGATGATGGAAACGGTCGATGAAGACGAAACTGACACCCGTGCCGACGAACACCGCCGGCCCCCAGTACCACGGGTCGGCGTACGGATAAGCGGTGTCCGGGTACCACACGATGGTGCCGTCCTGGCTTTGCATCATCTGCCAGGTGCCGTCGCTTTGCCGGCACGCGCGCCCGACGATCTGCTGTTCCGTGCCGTCGATTTCCGCTTGCACGACGACCGCACGACAACGGGCGCCCTCATCCGGCGTGTCGTCGTACGTTTGCGCAAGCACGCACATGGAACAGCCGAGACAAACGACGCCCATCCCGACCCGAAACAAGTTGCACATGATCGGCTCCCGCATGATTGCCCCGACCACTCGATCCTTGGCATCACGAACGACGCGCGGCTTCGTATCGAGTCACCCGATCATTAGACGATGTAGCGTGCCGGATTATTCCAGGGGTCGGGATGCGAATGCGCGACGCAGGGACCATCGGCGATCATGCGCGCGGCGAGCGCCGGACGATGCAGTAGACGCCCGCCGCAACGACACCGAACGCCACATGGGCGACCAGCGTGATCGCGCCGCGCACTGCGGCGAACCACGGGAACACCGCGGTGAACACATGCAGGTTGATGCCGTAGAGAACGCATCCGAATGCGCCGCCCGCAAGCAGCGCGACGCCCGGCGACAGGTTGCGGACCATTCTCGCCAGCACGGCCGCATAGGCAAGCGACAGCGCGGCATGCACCAGCGTCGCCACGCCCATGATCGTCGGATCGAAGCCCGCTGACGCACCGAGCACGGATCGCCCCATCACGAGGGCGGCCGTCAGGCGCGCGTCTCGAAGCAGGTTGTGAAAGGCGTCTTCTCCGGCGATCGGCCAGAGCAGCAGCTCGACGACGGTCGAGCCGAACGCCGCGCCGAACGCTGCCCAGAGAATCGGGACCGCACCGGTCTGCTTCAATTGCCCTCCGCGGCGACGGCGCGCCGTGCGCGCCTTACAACGGGCGTTCGCAATCGGTCCAGTACGCGAACGGATCGCGATGCTTCGGGTAGTGCTCGTCGAGCCATTTCAGCAACGTCGCACGCGCGTTGTCCAGATCGGCCTTCGACGACGACGTCGTCATCTCGTGCACTTCGACGGACTTTTCCCGATCCATCACGTAGCAGTTCCAGTCGGGGCCGTCGAGATCCGGATCGTCGGACGCCTTCGACGACTTGCGCCAGCCGAACCCCTTGCGCGCATCGATGTAATAGCGCGGATGCACTTTCAGATACGACATCTCGCCGCCCTGCAGGCTGCTTTCCGCGCGCAGCACGTCGCGTTCATCGACGATCTGTGTGACTTCCGGAAGCCGGCGCGAGCGCCAGCCGGCCGGCAGCGTCGCCGTCGCCCGCACGGCGTCGTACGGGCCCCACGCGAGGCCCCACGCTTCGGCCATGCGCTTCATGAACGCATCCGCGCCCGGATAGCCGCGCAACTGGATTCTCGTCGACAACGTGACTTCGACGCGGCCGTCGGCGCCGGCGGGGTCGCCTGCCGCTTCGAACGGATTGCCCGGACGCGACGCGCGCTGCTGCGCGTCCGCGGGCGCCATGCCCGAAAACAGCTGGTCGAGCGCCGCACGCGCTTTCGACGACTTGTCTGGTCTATTCATTACTCACTCTCTCCCTCTGCATCCGCACGTCTGCAAAAACTGTCGATTCTCGTTCATCTTCGGATCTCGCGGTTTTCCGCGGTCGCATTGTCGACGATCCCATGGCCGCGGTCGAGCACCGGCGGCGTCGACGCACGTCGTGTCGCCGGTCCCGACGCTCCCGTCGCCTACCCCAGCGCCGCCCGCATCCGCTCCATCAGCGCGAGCACTTCCGGACGATTCTCGCCCTTCGCATGCACGAAGTGATACCTCAGCAGCGACTCGACCTCATGCCGGCTCACGCGCACGAGCGCGCTGCGCTTGAGATACGCATCGGCGAGCGGCATCCGCGCCAGGGCCACGCCGAGCCCGGCTTCGGCCGCCGCGAGCACCAGGTTGTAGTCCTCGAAGCGGCGATCCTGCGCGCGCGGCTTGAACGGAATGCCGAGCGCGTCGAACCAGGTACGCCAGCCCGTCACGTCGGAGTCGTGCAACAGCGGCATCTCGAGCAGCGCGGCGTCGCCGTTTCGACGGCGCCGCGCGGCCAGTTGCGCGGCGAGCCGCGGATGCGCGACCGGATAAAGCGTCTCCGGCATGAACTCGCGCGTCTCGAGCCGACGCCAGTTGCCGCGCCCGTAACGGATCGACAGATCCGCTTCGCCGGCGGCGATATCCACGTTGCGAAGCTCGATGCCGAGCTCGATGCGCAACGCGGGCGCCTCGCTCTCGAGCGCATGCTGGCGCTCGAGCAGCCAGAGCTGCGCGAACGCCGGCACCACGCTCATCCTGACCAGTCGCGGCGTGCGCGGCAAGCGCCACTGATCGGCCGCGCCGTCGATGATCGCGAACGCCTGTTCGATCCGGCCGACGAAGCGCTGACCGTCCGGCGTCAGCCGCACGCCGCGCGCATGACGTTCGAACAATGCCATGCCCAGCCAGTTCTCGACGGCCGCCACGCGCCGGCTGATCGCGCCATGCGTGACACCGGAGGCATCGGCGGCCGCCAGAAACGACCCCTGGCGCGCCACCGTGCAGACGGTCTCCAGACTGGCCAGCGGCGGACGCGGGCCGGGTGCCGACGCGAGGGCCGGCAGCGCGTCCGCCACACGCCGCCGCATGCGCACCGAGCTGTGAGCCATATTCATACCCGCATGTTGATCTGTGCGCTAGCTTAACATCTGACCACGCCGCACCATTGCCGCATGAACACGCTCCCTTCCTCCTCGTCGCGCGGTGCGCGACTGCCGCTCGTCGCGGCCGGCGCGGTGGTGTTCACGATCGTCTCGTGGGCCTCCGCCTTCCCGTTCATCCGCATCGGCCTGCACGGGCTGGCCCCGCTGCAGCTCGCGGCCGCACGCTTCGCGACCGCGGCCGTGCTCGTGATCGCATGGCTCGCGTGGCGGCGGCCTCGACTGCCGGCCACGGGCGACGCGTTGCGCTTCCTCGTCTGCGGCTTGCTCGGCATCGCGCTCTACAACGCGCTGCTCAATACCGGCGAGCAGACCGTGTCGGCCGGCGCCGCGAGCTTCATCGTGAACACGCTGCCGATCTTCACGGCGGTGCTGGCCGCGGTGTTTCTGCGCGAACGCTTCAATCGCTGGGGATGGCTCGGCTCGCTGGTCAGCCTGGCCGGCATCGCCGTGATCGCGCACGGACAGCCGAGCGGTCTCGTCCTCGGCTCCGGGAGCACGCTGATTCTCGGCGCGGCACTGTGTTCGGCCAGCTATTTCGTGTTGCAGCGGCGGCTGATTCCCGTGTACGGCGCGCTGCCCTGCGCCGCCTATACGCTGCTGGCGGGTGCGGTGCTGCTCACGCCATGGCTGCCCGGCGCGCTCGTGTCGCTCGGCGGCGGGGCTTCGCGCGACACGGCGCTTGCCGTCCTGGTGCTTGGCGTCTTTCCCGCCGCGCTGGGCTACGCGACGTGGACCTTCGCGCTCGGCCACTTCGGCGCGGCGCGCGCCGCCAATTTCCTCTATCTGACGCCGGCGGTCGCGACGGCATTGTCGATGGCGCTGACGGGCGAGCGCCCCGGCATCGAGACGGTGTGCGGTGGCCTGCTCGCAATTGCCGGCGTGATACTCGTGGCCTTGCGCGGACGGACATAGGCGCGCGGTTTCGTCGGACGGCAAGACTTGCTCGAAGAACGACGGGGGCGCGGTTCCGCCAAGCCGGGCCCCGTCGGCTGCAAAACTGAATACCCATGCAGTTCGACACCGCGCGCCAATTCATCGACGCGGGTGAACTTGACCGTTAGTTGCATCAATCGGATGGCGGCTTTGCTGCGGCGTGACGATGAAAGTGTGCAGACAAACCGACCGAACAGTTCTCGACTGATTGCGTTGCACTGTCCATGGTCATCGGTGGCGGTCCGGTCGAATAATCGGAGCATTCGACGGTACAAAACAGCCACATCTGCGCGAAAAGCCGCGCAAGCGCATCACATTTGCGCAAGGCCGGGCAATTCGCGCAAGCGGGCGCAAACGGGTTCGGATATATTCATACCAATTGCATGTCGTCAGACGAAATCGCCGGTCTCGACGGCCCGGCGACATGCGAGCCGAGCCCGTCATGGGTCACGGAGACTCGTCCGGCTCGCCGATCGCCTCACGAGGGCGCGCGGCTGACCGGACGGCAATAGAAATATCAATCAACGGAGATGGCAGATGGAACGAAGCATTGTCGGCATGCGCTGCAAACCCCTGATGACCGTCGCACTGGCCGCCGCCGCATTCGCGGCCGCATCGGGCGCGATGGCCGACCAGGTCGTGAAGATCGGCAGCGTCGAACCGACGACGGGCGGCATTTCGCACCTCGGCAAGGACAACGAGAACGGTGCTCGCCTCGCGGTCGAGGAAATCAATGCGAAGGGCCTGACGATCGGCGGCAAGAAGATCACGTTGCAGCTCGACGCGCAGGATGACGCGGCCGACCCGCGCCAGGCCACGCAGGTCGCGCAGAAGCTCGTCGACGACAAGGTCGTCGCCGTCATCGGCCACCTGAACTCGGGCACGTCGATTCCGGCGTCGAAGATCTACAGCGACGCGGGCATCGTGCAGATCTCGCCGTCGGCCACGAACCCCACCTACACGCAGCAGGGCTTCAAGACGACCTATCGCGTGGTCGCGACCGACGCGCAGCAAGGTCCGGCACTCGCGAGCTACGCGCAGTCGAAGGGCGTGAAGAGCGTGGCGGTGATCGACGATTCGACCGCGTACGGCCAGGGCCTCGCGAACGAATTCGAAAAGAAGGCGAAGGCGCTCGGCCTGAAGGTGCTGTCGCACGATGCGACCAACGACAAGGCCGTCGACTTCCGCGCGATTCTGACGAAGGTCAAGGGCGAGAACCCGGACGCGATCATGTACGGCGGCATGGACGCCACCGGCGGCCCGCTCGCGAAGCAGGCGAAGCAGCTCGGCCTGCGCGCGAAGATCCTGTCCGGCGACGGCGTGTGCACCGACTCGCTGGCCGAGCTGGCCGGCCCGGCGGCCGACAACGTGCTGTGCTCGCAGGCCGGCGCGGCGCTCGAGAAGATGCCGGGCGGCGCGGCGTTCCTGGCCAAGTACCAGAAGCGCTTCAACCAGGGCATCAAGTTCGACGCGCCGTTCGCGTACGACGCGGTCTATATCGCGGTCGACGCGATGAAGCGCGCGAACTCGACCGACCCGTCGAAGATCCTCGCGGCGATGCCGTCGACGAAATATGAAGGCGTGATCGGCACGACGACGTTCGACGCGAAGGGCGACCTGACGCACGGGATCATCTCGATCTACGGCTACAAGAGCGGCAAGAAGACCTTCCTCGACCAGGTGAAGATGTAACGCCCCGCGACGCCGGCACGACGGGAACGCCATCCGTCGGCGCCGGCGCCGCGCGGAGCCGATTCAAGTTTTTCGGAGATGAAGCGACATGTGTGCAATGGCGTATGCGGAATTTCAACAGGAGTTGAAGAAAGCGCAGTTGACGGCTCGGGAATTCGCCCGCCTGATCCGTATGAACGAAAGTTCCATCACGAACTATTCGAGCAAGGGCACCGTCCCTTCCCACCTCGCGGTCATCGCGACCCTGATCGGCGCGCTCGCCGCGCACGAGATCGATTTCCGGCACGTCATCGGTAAAACGGGCATCGAGCCGAAACGGCCGCGCGGCGTCGGCGCGTTTCCGGCAGCGCGCAAGCAACGCGCCCGGAAGACCGCGAAAGCCGGCGCCTGAGCCAGGCAGGGCGTCAGTCGCGGCATTGCACGTGCCGCTCGATCCGGCGCGTGCGCTGCCGCATCACGCTCACCACCGCCCGTCACCCCGCCGCACGCACGTGATCGAGCAGCGCCTGCAGCGGATGACGCAGCTGCCGCGCGGACATGCGCTTCACCTGGCTGCGGCACGAATACCCGGTCGCCAGCGCTTCGCCCGCCTCGTCCGGCGCATCGACATGCGCGGCCCACGATTGCGCATAGATCGCCCGCGACGTCTGCAGGTTGCGCGCCTCGTGCCCGTACGTCCCCGACATCCCGCAGCACCCGGCCGCCTGAACCGCCAGGCGCAGCCCGCGACGCGCGAATACCTGCGCCCACTGCTTGCCGCTGTCCGGCGCGTTGGTCTTCTCGGTGCAATGCGGCAGCAGCCGATACGCCGCCGATACGCCGCCCGAACCCGCGCCCGCCGCGACTTCCGGCAGCGCGTGCAGCAGCCACTCCTGCGGCAGCGCGACCTTCGGCACGTCGGCGAGCCCCGTCACCTTCAGGTATTCCTGCCGATATGTGAGCGTCATCGCCGGATCGAGGCCGACGAGCGCGACACCCGAGCGCGCGAGCGCGGCCAGTTGCGTCGCGTTGCGAATCGCCGCCTGCTCGAACGCGCGGAGAAAGCCCTGCACGTGCAGCGCCTTGCCGTTCGGCGTGAGCGGCGCGAGCCACACCTGGAAGCCGATGCGCGCGGCCAGCTCGATCAGCGTCGCCAGTTGCTCGGTGTCGAAATAGCGCGTGAAGGTGTCCTGAACGATCACGACGCTGCGCGCGCGCTGCGCATCGTCCAGCGCGGCGAGCGCCCGCGGATCGGCCGGCCGCACGTTCCACTGCCGGATCACGGCCGCGAGGTCGAAGCGGCTCAGGAGCGGGCTGTCGACCATGCCGACGTGCCGCTCGAGCAGCGTGCGCACCCAGCCGGCACGCATCAGTCCGTTGTACAGCGCGGGCACGCGCGCCATCCACGGCATCGTGAATTCGAGCGAGCCGATCAGGTAGTCGCGCAGCGGCCGCAGGTAGCGCTGGTGATACAGCTCGAGAAAACGCGAGCGGAACTCGGGCACGTTGACCTTGACCGGGCACTGCCCCGCACACGACTTGCACGCAAGGCAGCCGGCCATCGCGTCGTACACCTCGTGCGAGAAGTCGGCTTCGCCGTCGCGCGCGGCGCGGCTGTTGCGCCAGCGCGCAACGAGGCCGCGCAGGAACGGCTGTCGCGCGCGCGCCGCCGCGACGACGTCGATGCCGGCCTGTCCTTGCAGACGCAACCATTCGCGCATCAGCGACGCGCGCCCCTTCGGCGACTGCACGCGTTCGCGCGTCGCCTTCCACGACGGGCACATCGCGTCGTCCGGATCGAAGTTGTAGCACGCGCCGTTGCCATTGCAGTGCATCGCCGTGCCATAGCTCTGCCACACGCTCTCGTCGATCTGCCGGTCGTGGTCGCCGCGCGTCGGCACTTCGTCGATCTTCAGCAGCCGCAGCGTGTTGTCCAGCGGCGTCGCGATCTTGCCCGGGTTGAACTGGTTGTGCGGATCGAACGCGGCCTTCAGTTGCTGCAGCGACGGATACAGCTCGCCGAAGAACGCCGGCGCATATTCGGAGCGCACGCCCTTGCCGTGTTCGCCCCATAACAGGCCACCATGGCGCTGCGTGAGTTCGGCCACCGCGTCCGACACCGGCCGCACCAGCGCGGCTTGCTTCGGGTCCTTCATGTCGAGCGCCGGGCGCACGTGCAGCACGCCCGCGTCGACGTGGCCGAACATCCCGTACTGCAGCCCGTGGCCGTCGAGCAGCGCGCGGAATTCGGCGATGTACGCGGCGAGATTCTCGGGCGGCACCGCGGTGTCCTCGACGAACGGCTGCGGGCGCGCCTCGCCCTGCACGTTGCCGAGCAGGCCGACCGCGCGCTTGCGCATCGCGTACACGCGCTTCACCGCATCGTCGCCGGCCGCGAGCGTGTGGCCCAGCCGCTCGACGCTCGTGTCGGTGCGCAAATGCTCGACGAACGCGCGCACGCGCGCATCGACGTCGTCGGCATCGTCGCCGCTGAATTCGATCAGGTTGATGCCGAGCGTCGGACGCGCGTCGTCCTGCGGAAAATACTCGGCCACGCTGCTCCACACGAAATCCTTCATCGCGAGCATCAGCACCTTCGAGTCGACCGTCTCGATCGACAGCGGCTTGAGCTCGAGCAGCGCACGCGCATCGCGCAACGCGTCCATGAAGCCGGCGTAGCGCACGTTGACGAGCACCGAATACTTCGGGATCGGCAGCACGTTCAGCTTCGCCTCGACGACGAAACCGAGCGAGCCTTCGGCGCCGCACAGCACGCTGTTCAGGTTGAAGCGGCCGTCCGGTTCGCGCAGGTGCGCGAGATCGTAGCCGGTCAGGCAGCGATTGAGCTTCGGAAACTTCGCGTCGATCAGCGCGGCCTTTTCGTCGCTGATGCGGCGCGCGGTGCGATACACCTTGCCGACGCGGTCCTGCCGCGCGCAGCGGCGTTCCAGTTCGTCATCGGCAAGCGCGTCGCTGTGCAGCTGCTCGCCGCCCATCAGCACGAAGTCGAGCGCCAGCACGTGGTCGCGCGTCTTGCCGTACGTGCAACTGCCCTGCCCGCTCGCATCGGTGTTGATCATTCCGCCGACCGTCGCGCGGTTCGACGTCGACAGCTCGGGCGCGAAAAAGAGGCCATGCGGCTTCAGCGCGGCGTTGAGCTGGTCCTTGACGACGCCCGCCTGCACGCGCACCCAGCGCTCGCCGGCGTTGATTTCCAGGATCCGGTTCATGTTGCGCGACAGATCGACGACCACGCCGTCGGTCAGCGACTGCCCGTTGGTGCCCGTGCCGCCACCGCGCGCCGCCACGGCGACGTCGCGGTGCGCGGGTTCGGCGAGCAGGCGCGCGAGCAGCCGCACGTCGTCCGCATGCGCGGGACAGATCACCGCCTGAGGCAGGCGCTGGTAGATCGAGTTGTCGGTCGCCTGTACGGTCCGGTTCGCATGGTCCGCGCGGATTTCACCGGCGAATCCGGCCGCCTGGAGGGCGGCGAGAAAGTCGCGATAACGGCCCTCGGGCGGGCTGACGGGACGGGGCAACGAAGCGATCGACATGGGATGAAAGCGCAGTGTGGATGGAGCGGCGCGTGGCTTCGCTCGGAAACATGAGTTTTGAGCAAGATTCCCCGCAACGCGGAAATCCAGTATCTTGCGAATCATCGCGAGAAACAAACGAATTCTCCCCCGGCAAAACTTGCATAAAACTCATGAATTACCGCCGCCTGACCCCGTCCATGTCGTTGCTGCTCGTGTTCGAGGCCGCCGCGCGCCACGAAAGCTACACGCGCGCGGCCGACGAGCTGTCGCTGAGCCAGAGCGCGATCAGCCGGCAAGTCCAGACGCTCGAGGATCAGCTCGGCGTGCCGCTGTTCCGGCGTGAGGGCCGCTCGGTGAAGCTGACGGAAGTCGGACGGCGCTACTTCGTCGAGCTGAGCGGCGCGCTCGGGCGCATCCGCGGTGCGACGCTGCAGGCGATGTCGCATCAGGCCGGCGCCGGCACGCTGCGGCTCGCGACCTTGCCGACCTTCGGCTCCAAATGGCTGCTGCCGCATCTGCACGATTTCTACGCCGCGCATCCGGGCGTGACCGTGCACCTGCATTCGCGGATCGGCGGCATCGACTTCCACACCGACGACCTCGACGCGGCCATCACCGTCGGCGCGGGCGACTGGCCCGGCTTGCACGCGCACCGGCTGTACAACGAGTTCCTGATCGCGATCGCGAGCCCCGATGCGGCGGCCGGGCGCCGCAAGGCCGGCCCGCGTGCGCCGGCGTGGGCGGTGGGGCAGACGCTGTTGGGCGTGACGAGCAATCAGCACGCGTGGGCCGAATGGTTCTCGCATTTCGGGCTCGATCATCGCGAGATGCGGATCGGCCCCAGTTTCGAGCTGACGTCGCACCTGATCCAGGCCGTGCGGGCCGGGATGGGGATCGGCCTCGTGCCGAAGGTGCTGGTGGAGGACGAGCTGAGCCGCAACGAACTGGTGTCGATCGGCGACGCGATCACCAGCCAGCGCAGCTACTACCTCGTGTATCCGCCGGAAAACGACACGCTGCCGTCGCTGGTGGCGTTTCGGGAATGGCTGCTGAAATCGTGCTGACGCGCGAGCGGACGGACAGCGCGATCACGCGCGCCATTCATTGAGAATCTGTTCGGCGAGGTAATCGCACGGCGGGCGCGCCGACTGCGCGCTGCGCGCCAGCACGACGTCGAGCGCGTCGAGCGGCGGCAGCCCTTCGTTCGGCGACAGTTGAACCAGATGCGCGGGAATGCTGCAGCGCGCGAGCGGCGCGACCGCGAGACCGGCCTCGACCATGCTGAGCAAGCCGAGGAAGCTCGGGCTCTCGTACGACATCCGGAACGGAATCTTCTGCCGGTTCAGCGCCTTGATCGCGTGATCGCGCGCCATGCTGCCGCCGTGCGTGAAGAACGCGACCGGCAGCGGCCGCTCTTCCCACACGTTCCGTTTTGCCGAGCCCGTCCATACGATCGGCTCGCGCCGCACCAGTTCGCCGGTCACGCCCTTGATGCGCGTGAGACAGGCAAGGTCGACGGTGTTGTCCTTCAGCATCGGCACGAGCGCGCTGCTCGGCTGGCCGATCACGCGCACTTCGACGCGCGGATGCATCGCGGCGAACTTGCCGAGCACCTGGGGCAGCAGCGACGAGATGTAATCGTCCGGCACGCCGATCGTCACGCGCCCGCGGATCTCCGGGCGCACGACCGACGCCCACGCCTCGTCGCGCATCGCCAGCATCCGGCGGCCGTATTCCGCGAGCATGCGGCCGTCGTCGGTGGCCGTGACGTTGCGCGTGTCGCGAATGAACAGCGGCTTGCCGAGCGCATCCTCCAGCGCCTTGATCTGCATGCTCACCGCCGACGGCGACCGGTGCACCGCTTGCGCGCCCTGCGCGAACGAGCCGGATTCCGTCACCGCCACCACCATTGCCAGCACATCGAGATCGAGCTTTTTCATGGTATTCAGAAAATCTGATCAATCGATTCAGTTTATCCCGTTTTACTGGCCGCCTCCATCGCCGGACAATGAATGCCATCGACATTCATCGCGGGAAGCAGCAACCATGCATACCTCCGGTTCGCTCTACGGATTCCTGGTCATCGGCGGCATGCTCGCGATCACGCCGGGGCCGAACATGGTCTACGTGATGTCGCGCTCGATCGCGCAGGGGCGCACCGCCGGGCTGATTTCGTTGGCGGGCGTGATGGTGGGCTATCTGTTCTACATGTTCGGCGCCGCGTTCGGGATCACGACGCTGTTCCTGAGCGTGCCGTACGCGGGCACCGTGCTCGGCGTCGTGGGCGCCGCGTATCTGCTCTACCTCGCGTGGCAGGCGGTCCGGCCGGGCGGCCGGTCGCCGTTCGAGGTGAAGACATTGCCGAACGAGCAGCCGCTGCGGCTGCTCGCGATGGGCGCGACGACCAGCGTGCTGAATCCGAAGCTCGCGATGCTGTTCGTGTCGCTGCTGCCGCAGTTCATCGATTACCGGCAAGGCAGCGTGTTCGGCCAGTCGCTCTTTCTCGGTTCGTTGCTGATCGCGGCGTTCGCGTCGGCGAACGGGCTGGTCGCGATCTGCTCGAGCGGCATCGCGAAGTTCCTGCATGGGCGTCCGGCGCTGCTGCTCGCGCAGCGATGGGCGATGGGCGCGGTGCTCGGCGGCCTCGGCGTGCAGATGCTCGTCGAGGCGTCGAGAATGGCGGGTGCGGCGTGACGCGGGCGGCAGGACGCGGATCGGATGAATTCACGCCCGGCCCGCGCCGTTCGTCGTGACGCGGCGATCGTCGACGGCCGGCGGCACGCGGCGCCGGCCGTGACGTTCACGCGATCGCCACGTCCTGCACACCGGCGCGCATCACGCGGCAACCGCCTGCTGCTGCGCTTCGAGCTCGCGCACGAGCGGCAGCACGCGCTTGCCGAAATACTCGACTTCCTCGATGAAATGCAGGAACCCGGCGAGCACGAGATCGACGCCGATCGCCTTCAGCGCGACGATCCGCTCGGCGATCTGTTGCGGCGTGCCGATCAGGTTCGTGCGGAAACCGTCGTTGTACTGCACGAGATCCTCGAACGTGGATTTCGCCCAGTTGCCCTCGCCTTCCGGTGACGCCTTGCCGGCCTCCTTCACCGCATCGCCGAACGCATGCACGGCCTCGACGTGTGCGTGCCGGACGATGTCGTCGAGCACGGCCCGCGCCTCTTCCTCGGTGTCGCGCGCGATCACGAACGCGTTGACGCCGATCCGCACGCGATGGTCGTTCGCGGCGGCCTTCGCGCGGATGTCGTCGATCTGCGCCTTCAGGTTCTCCGGCGTATTGCCGTTCGTGAAGTACCAGTCCGACACGCTCGCCGCGTTGTCGCGCGCCGCGCGCGAACTTCCGCCCTGGAAGATCTCCGGGTGCGGTTTCTGAACAGGCTTCGGGCTCAGCGTGTAATCGTTGAAGCGGTAGAAGTCGCCCTTGAACGTGAAATTGTCCTGCGTCCAGATGCCCTTCAGAGCCTGGATGAATTCCTTCGAGCGCCGATAGCGTTCGTCGTGCTCGAGCCACGGCTCGCCGATCGATGTGAATTCGCCCTTGAACCAGCCGCTGACGACGTTGATCGCGATGCGTCCGTTGGAAATGTGGTCGATCGTCGCGAGCTGCTTCGCGACCACCGCCGGATGCCACGGCCCCGGCAGGATCGCGGCGAGCACCTTCAGTTTCGTCGTCGCATGCAGCAGCGCCTGGCTGAACGAGACCGACTCGTGCTGGTATTCGGCGCCATAGCCGGCCGTGAAGCGGATCTGGCTCAGCGCGTAGTCGAAGCCGGCCGCCTCGGCCGTGCGCGCGAGCTTCTGGTTGTACTCGAGGCTCCAGTCGGTACGCTGCTCGATCGTGCTGACGACGAGGCCGCCGCTGACGTTCGGCACCCAGTATGCGAATTTGACGCCGTCGGCCGTTGGTTCGTGAATGCTCATGAGAGGTCCTGATCGAAGGAAAAAAACGAAAGACGGGCTACGCGGCGGCGACAAGCGCGCGCGAATGCAGGTCGGGTTCGCAAGGAGCGTGCCATTGTCGACGGATGCACGTTCGCGCAGATCATCTGCACCACGAAGTTTCATTCGATCGCCCATCGGGCATGGCTTTAGCGACCAAATAACCAGCCATGGAAAGCGTTTCGCCAGCCGCATCGCATCGATATTCCATAGCGAGATGAACCGATGGAAACAGCGTTGCTGATGCGCTGCTGCTCGATCAGCAGTTTCGCGCCCGCCATTCGGCGGATCGCCGCGACCGGACGCCATTGCATCGAACGCGATGACGTCGAATCCGCTGTCGCGACAGCGCGCTTCCGCGCCGTTGCATCCTGCGCAGCAATCCGGCTTTCGTTATCAGAAATCGATGTTTCCCGTGCGGCGCAAAACACTGAACACTCTGCTGATCAGGCAGCAACCGGACCGCGGCGCCAGTCGACGCTGGTTCGAACCGTTCGATCGACTCACGCCTTCATCGCCATGACTTCCCTGTTTGCCACGCCGCGTCCGGTCAACCTTCGTGTCGTCACCGCGCAGCCGGACGAATCGCGCGGCGCGCCCGTTCTCGAGCGCTCCACGCACCATGCGCGAGCCCGCACCCGCGCGCCCGTGCTCGTCGATCCGCGTTCGCTCGCGCTGCTCGAACGCGTGCGGCTCGTCGCGCCGAGCGACGCGAACGTGCTGATCGTCGGCGAGACCGGCACCGGCAAGGAGTTGATCGCGCGCCACGTGCACGACGTCAGCCATCGCGGCGGCGGCCCGTTCGTCGCCGTGAACTGCGGCGCGCTCTCCGACACGCTCGTCGACAGCGAACTGTTCGGTCACGAGAAAGGCGCATTCACGGGCGCGGTCGGCGCGAAGCCCGGCTGGTTCGAAGCCGCGAACGGCGGCACGCTGTTTCTCGACGAGATCGGCGACCTGCCGCTGTCGATGCAGGTCAAGCTGCTGCGCGTGCTGCAGGAGCGCGAGGTCGTGCGGCTCGGCTCGCGCACGGGCGTTCCGATCGACGTGCGCGTGGTGGCCGCGACCAACGTCGACCTGCAGCAGGCGGTGGCGGACGGACGGTTTCGCGCCGACCTGTTCTACCGGCTCAACGTCGTGCGGCTCGACGTGCCGACGTTGCGCGAACGGCCGGGCGACATCCTGCCGCTCGCGCGCCACTTCCTCGACGAATACCGCAGCCGCGTCGGCCACGGGCCGCGCAGCATCGACCCGCGCGCGGCGCGCCGCCTCGAAGCGCATTCGTGGCCCGGCAATATCCGCGAACTGGAGAACGTGATCCATCACGCGCTACTGGTGAGCCGCCACGATGCGCTGCAGGACACCGACCTGAACCTGTCGACGTCATGCGTGCGGGCCGTGGTTGCCGGCGCGCGGGAAGCGGCGGGCCGCGTGCCCGGTCAGGAAGCGCTCGAACTGGCACTGTGCGCGCTGTTCGACGAGCCGCACGAGAACCTGTTCGAACGCATCGAGGACACCGTGATGCGGGTCGCGTTCGACTTCAGTCACCGCAACCAGGTGCAGGCTGCTCGACTGCTCGGCATCAGCCGCAATGTGCTGCGTGCGCGGCTGATTCGTGCGAAGGCGATCGCGGCGCTCAAGTGAGCGCGATCGCGCGGCAGCACGCGGCGCCGCGCGTCGGCGATGCGGGGGCCCGATGCTTCGGCTTGTGGCAATTCATCGACGGCATGGACCGGCAAAGCCGATGCGCTGCTCGCCGTGCGGTACGCCACTATTTCCCGACGCCGCCCGTCACGCCGCCGAGCAACGACGTAACGGGCGCGAGCGGATTCGCCGAGGAACCGGCTCCGCCCGCCACGCCACCGAGCGTGCCGGTGACCGTCGACACGAGATTCGTCACCGGCGCCAGCGGGCTTGCCGCACCGGCACCGGTCGTGCCGCCGAGCGCACCGGTCAGCGATCCGAGCGGCGTCGAGCCGAGCCCCGACAGCACGCCGCCGAGCGGGCCGGACGCGCTCGAACCGTTCGACGGACCGTTCTGCACGGTGGTGATGGACGCGCCCGCGAGACTCACGATCAGGCCGGGAATCGGCGCGACGCCGTTCGGGCCGTTGTAGTTCACGAGTCCACCCGCGTTCGTGACGGTATTGCCGAGCGCGCCGACGAGCGCGCCCACCGCGCCGACGGCCGGCTGCGACGAAACGGATCCCATCCGCGAGCCCGTCGTCGCCAGCGCGCTGCCGACTTGTCCGAGCAGACCGGCCACCGGCTGCCCGAGGCCCGTGGTCGCGCCAATCTGCTGCGTCGCCTGGCCGGCCGTGATGACGAGCGGCGTGACGGCCGAGCTGAGCGGCTGCGTGACCTGTTGCACGGCGCCCGACGCCAGCGTCGCGCCGACCGTGTTGCCTGCCGTGCCGAGTCCGCCGGCCACGGTGTCGAGCACCGCGCCGACGGGTGTCGTCACCGGCGCGAGCGGCGCCAGCGGCCCCGAGCCGAGCGCGCGGACGGTCTGCGCGAGGCCCGCGACCGGATTCGCCGTCGCGCCGACGACATCGCCAAGGCCCGCGACCGTCGTGCCGACCGGGTTCGAGGTCGAACCGATCTTGCCGAGCCCGTTGCTGAGCGCATCGGTCGCGGCGCGCGAAATCGTGCTGACGCTCGAGATCGTGTCGCCTGCGCTGCGCGTCACGGTATTCCCGAGTACCGGCAACGATATCGCGCTGACGGTCGAGCCGACGCCGATCGCAAGCGCGCCGGCGGTGCTCACGACGCCACGGGTGCCGGGGGCGCCGCTGGTGCCCCAGCCCCCGTCCGAGGTGTTGCTGCCCGGCGTATTGCCGCCGACGGTTGCGCCGCTGGTGCTCGCGTTCGCGCTCGACGGTGCGGCGACGTCGTTGCCGCCACAGGCGGCCAGCATGCCGGCGGCGGCAAGCAACGCCGCGGACGTGACAATGCGGGTTCGATACATGGTGGTCTCCTCGCGGTCCGGGCGATGGAAATGTTCGGTTGAGGACCGGGGGAGAAACAGCATTTTCCATGCCATTGGCGCCAGGCGAACGGGCCTGCCCGCCGCCACGCCAGCCTCCGCGCGCCCGTGCGGGTGCTGCCCGCAATCATGCTCGGTACGTTTCGGGCCCCATGAGCGGCTCTGTTTTCGTTACATTCGTGCTACGAATGCTTCGATGTTACGTAACGCCGGCCGCGCGGCGCGCCACCTTCGGGGTGCGCCGTCTACCATCCAAAGTTCGAAGCCCCACGGCACCGCATGCGTGCGGCCGGGCTTCGTCCCACCGTCAGGAACCCGTTGCCATGAAAAAGCTCGTGAACCACCCGTCCGATGTCGTGCGCGAAATGCTCGAAGGCATCGCGCGGCAGTCGCCGCATGTCGCGATCCTCGGTGACGAGCAGGTGCTCGTGCGCCAGCCGCTGCCCGAGCCGTCGCACCGCCCCGTCGCGATCCTCTCCGGCGGCGGCAGCGGCCACGAGCCCGCGCACGGCGGCTATGTCGGCGAAGGGATGCTGAGCGCGGCCGTCTGCGGCGAGGTGTTCACGTCGCCGCCGACCGACGCCGTGCTCGCCGCGATCCGCGCGTGCGCCGGCCCGAACGGCGCGCTGCTCGTCGTGAAGAACTACACCGGCGACCGCCTCAATTTCGGGCTGGCCGCCGAACTTGCGCGCGCCGAAGGCATTCCCGTGGAGACCGTGATCGTCGCCGACGACGTGTCGCTGCGCGGCCGCGTCGAACGCGGGCAACGACGCGGGATCGCGGGCACCGTGCTGATCCACAAGCTGGCCGGCGCGGCCGCCGCGCGCGGGCTGCCGCTCGCCCGCGTCGCGGCAATCGCGCGCGACGCGGCCGCCGAACTCGGCACGATGGGCGTCGCGCTCGACGGCTGCACGATCCCGGGCGCCGACAAGTCGGGGTTCAGCCTCGCCGATCACGAGATCGAGCTCGGCCTCGGCATCCACGGCGAGAAAGGCGTCGAACGCACCGCGCCGCTGCCGGCCGACGCGCTGGTCGAGACGCTGCTGTCGAGCATCGTCGCCGACCTCGTGCTCGATCGCGGCGAACGCGTCGCACTGTTCGTCAACGGTCTCGGCGCGACGCCGGACATGGAACTGGCGATCGTGCTGCGCGCCGCGTACGACAACCTCAGCCGGCGCGGCATCGCCGTCGCGCGGGCATGGGCCGGCACGTTCCTGTCGGCGCTGAACATGCCCGGTTGCTCGATCTCGCTGCTGCGGCTGAACGACGAACGCGCCGCCCTGCTCGACGCGCCGACGCAGGCGCGCGCCTGGCCCGGCGGCGGCGCGGTCAACGCGCAGATCCGGGTGGCCGCGGCAGCCGCGCCCGACCAGCCGCTGCCGCCGCTCGATGCGGCCGGCCATGCGTGGGCAGCACGGCTGCAGCCGGCGCTGCACGCGGTCGCGCAAGCGTTGATCGACAACGAAGCGACGCTGACGGAGCTCGACACGGCCGCCGGCGACGGCGATCTCGGCGCGAGCATGTATCGCGCCGCGCAGGCGATCCTCGCGTTGCCGGAAGCCGCATACGGCACGCCGGCCGGCATGCTCGCGGCGCTGGGCACCGCGTTGCGTCGAGCGATCGCGGGCAGCTCGGGACCGTTTTATGCGACCGCGCTGCTGCGCGCGTCGCGGCGCCTCGCCGATGCCTCGGATATCGCCGCACCGTCGGCGCGCGACTGGGCTGCGGCATTGCGCAGCGCGGTGGATGCGATCTCCGAACTGGGCGGCGCACGTGCCGGCGACCGGACGATGCTCGATGCGCTGGTGCCGGCCGCCGATGCGTTCGATCGCGCGCTCGATCATGATCGCGACCCCGCCGGCGCATGGGCGCAAGCCGTCGAGGCGGCGGAACACGGCGCGCAGCGAACGGCCGGCATGACGCCGCGCGCGGGGCGTGCGAGCTATCTCGGCGAACGCGCGATCGGCACGCCGGATGGCGGCGCGGTGGCGGTCGCATACTGGCTGCGCGCGTTGCTGCCGCACGTGCGGTAAGCAGCGACCACGGCACGGGAAAACCCCGATCCCCACATCGTCCTATGACATCGGGCATCGCTAATTGGCGGGATTACTTTGATCCTCGTCGGCGCCCGCCCGGGCGCACGCTGATAGCGAGGACCCCTCATGCGATACGTGCCATCGTGGACTTCCGTTTCCGCCGCCACGTCCGTTCCGGACGAGACGGCTTCCCGCGGCGACGAGCCCCACTGCCTGCCGCGGGTCGCGATCGCGGCCGCCGCCCTCGGCAATGCGACCGAATGGTTCGATTACGGCATTTACGCGTACGGACTCGCCTACATCTCCGCCGCGCTGTTTCCCGGCAACACGGCCAGCGCGACGCTGTTCGCACTCGGCACCTTCGCGATCTCGTTCCTGATCCGCCCGCTCGGCGGCCTGTTCTGGGGCCCGCTCGGCGACCGCCTCGGCCGCAAGCGCGTGCTCGCGCTGACCGTCCTCACGATGTCGGGCGCGACCCTGCTCGTCGGCGTGCTGCCGACGTACGCGAGCGCCGGCTGGCTCGCGCCGGCCGCGCTGATCGTGCTGCGCATGGTGCAGGGCTTTTCAACCGGCGGCGAATACGGCGGCGCGGCGACCTTCATCGCCGAATACGCGCCGGATTCGCGACGCGGCCTGTGCGGCAGCTTCCTCGAATTCGCGACGCTCGCCGGGTTCTCGCTCGGCGCGCTGCTGATGCTCGGCTTCGCACTGCTGCTCGGCGACACCGCGATGCATGCGTGGGGCTGGCGCCTGCCGTTCCTCGTCGCGGCGCCGCTCGGGCTGATCGGCTTCTATCTGCGTTCGCGCCTCGAGGAAACGCCGGTGTTCCGCGAACTCGAGGAGCAGGCGCATCGGCGCGAGCAGAACACCGCCGCGACCGCGCTGCCGATCGGCCAGCTGCTGGTCCGTTTTGCGCGGCCACTGCTGCTGCTCGGCGGGCTCGTCGTCGCACTGAACGTCGTCAACTACGTGCTGCTCGCGTACATGCCGACCTACATGCACAAGGAGCTCGGCGTCAGCGAGAACATGTCGTTGCTGATTCCGCTGATCGGCATGCTCGCGATGATGGTGCTGCTGCCGTTCGCCGGCTGGCTGTCGGATCGCGTCGGCCGCAAGGCGATGTGGTGGATCTCGCTGGTCGGGCTGTTCGTCGCGGCCGTGCCGATGTTCACGTTGATGACGCACGGCGTGCTCGGCGCATTCGTCGGCTTCGCTGTGCTGGGCCTGCTGTACGTGCCGCAGCTCGCGACCATCTCCGCGATGTTCCCGGCGATGTTCCCGACCCACGTGCGGTATGCGGGCATGGCGATCGCGTACAACGTGTCGACGTCGTTGTTCGGCGGCACCGCGCCGATCGTCAACGACTGGCTGATCGGCAAGACCGGCAATGCGCTGATTCCCGCGTATTACATGATGGCGGCCTGTGCGATCGGGCTGGTGGCGCTGTCGGGCGTGATCGAGACGCGCGGATGCTCGCTGCGCGGCGAGACGGTGCCCGGGCGACAGCCGGGTTGATACCGGATGCGGCGCGCACGCCGCTCCCATAAACGGCATCCCTTGCATCGCCCGCGGTCCGACGACGGACGGCGGGCGATGTGCATTTCGGCGCCATGAACCCGCCGGCGGATTGTTGTCGCGAGGACAACACGATGTTCGCAGGCGCGGTGCTTCAGGCGTTCGCCGGGCCTCCCTACAATCGCCGACATGCTCGATCGGCATGCGCGCGACACGAAAAGCGCGTCATGCACGATCGCGCGCGAACCGCGCTGCGCGGCGCGGAAGACCCCACTCGATGAAGAGGACGATTGAACATGAACGGATCAATCCACAACGTGCGACCGGTAACGACCCCGCTGGGCAAGGAAGCGGCTGGTGAACTCGTTCCATCCCGCTACGCGGTGCGCATCGGCGATGTCGACGTCGTGCTGATCAGCGACGGCGTTCTGCCGCTGCCGACTTCCACGATGTCCACCAATGTGAGCGAGGCGGACCGCAACGAATGGTTCGACGGACGGTTCCTGCAACGCGACATGTTCGACTGGGCGCTGAATATCGCGCTGGTGCGCAGCGCCGATCGCCTGATCCTGATCGACTCGGGCGTGGGCGACGGCTTCGAATACTTCACGCGCGCGGGACGGTCGGTGATGCGTCTCGAGTCCGCGGGCATCGATCTCGCCGCGATCACCGACATCGTGATCACCCACATGCATATGGATCACGTCGGCGGCCTGAACGTCGACGGCGTCAAGGCCCGGCTGAGCCCCGACGTGCGCATTCACGTGTCGGCCGCGGAATTGGCGTTCTGGAAGAATCCGGACTTCAGCAAGACGGTGATGCCGGAAACCGTCCCGCCCGCGCTACGCAAGGCCGCGGCGCGATTCGTGGAGCTGTATCGCGAGCACATCGTACCGTTCGACCACACCGTGGAAGTTGCGGCCGGCGTATCGGCGCGCGTGACCGGCGGCCATACGCCGGGACACTGCGTGGTCGATATCGCATCGAACGGCGAACGACTGACGTTCGTGGGCGACGCGATCTTCGAAGTGAACTTCGACCATCCTGACTGGCAAAACGGCTTTGAGCACGATCCGCAAGCGGCTACCGACGTCCGGATCGCACTGTTCAACGACGCCGCCGAAACCGGCGCGATGCTGGCCGCGGCGCATGTCGCGTTTCCGTCGATCGGCCACATTGCGAGAGACGGCGACGGCTTCCGTTTCGTCCCTGTCGTGTGGGACTACTGAGTGACTCGGGGCACGCAGCGGGCTGCCGTGCAAACCGGATTGACGATGGTCGAGCGATCGCCGCCGTTCTTGCGGCGATGGTGATGCGTCGTGAAGCAAAAACGCCGCCGCACCTCCGTGCGACGGCGTCACTTCGCGCGCTCGCGCGCGCATTGGACCCGCAGGAAACTCAGGCGACGATCGAAACATTGCGCTCAGCGACCTCGTCCACCGCTTCCTTCACGATACCGACGATCTCGTCGGCTTCGGCGCGCGTCATCACGAGCGGCGGTGCGAAGCCGAGAATGTCGCCGTGCGGCATCGCGCGCGCGATCACGCCACGCTGCAGCGCCGCGGCCGATACCTGCGCGCCGATCTTCAGCGCCGGATCGAACGGCGTACGTGCATCCTTGTCGGCCATGAACTCGAGCGCAGCCAGCATCCCGACGCTGCGGACCTCGCCGACGAGCGGATGCGCGCCGAACGCGTCACGCAGCTTCGCGCCGAAATACGCACCCACTTCGGCAGCGTTGCCGACCAGGTTCTCGCGTTCGAGGATCGCGAGGTTCGCGAGTGCGGTGGCCGCGCACACCGGGTGGCCCGAATACGTCCAGCCGTGCCCCATCGGCCCGTGCGCCTGCGAGCCGCGCGCGATCACGTCCCACACCTTCTCGCCGACGATCACGCCCGACAGCGGCGCATACGCACTCGTCAGCCCCTTCGCGACCGTGATCAGATCGGGCGCGATCCCGAAGTGCTGCGCGCCCATCTTCGAGCCCAGGCGCCCGAACCCGCAGACGACTTCGTCCGAGATCAGCAGGATGTCGTGCTTGCGCAGCACGGCCTGGATCGCGGGCCAGTAGCCGGCCGGCGGCTCGATGATGCCGCCCGTGCCCATCACCGGCTCCGCGATGAACGCGGCGATCGTGTCGGCGCCTTCGCGCGCGATCAGCTTCTCGAGTTCGTCGACGCAGTACGCGACGAACTGCGCTTCGCTCATGCCGGCCGGCGCCTTGCGATACCAGTGCGGACACACCGTATGCTTCACGCGGTCGATCGGCAGGTCGAAATGCTGGTGGAAACTCGGCAGGCCCGTGAGGCTGCCCGTCACGATGCCGGAGCCGTGATAGCCGCGCTCGCGCGAGATGATCTTCTTCTTGTTCGGGCGGCCGAGCACGTTGTTGTAGTACCAGACGATCTTGACCTGCGTCTCGTTCGCGTCGGAACCCGACATCCCGTAGTAAACCTTCTTCATCCCGGCCGGCGCCCAATCGATGATGCGCGACGACAGCTCGATGATCGCATCCGACGAGTGGCCGACATACGTGTGGTAGTACGCGAGCTGCTTCGCCTGCGCGTACATCGCGTCGGCGACTTCGGTGCGGCCGTAGCCGATGTTCACGCAGTAGAGGCCGGCGAACGCGTCGATATAGCGCTTGCCCTGGTGATCCTCGATGTGAATGCCTTGCGCGCCGCGCACGATCTTGCCGGGCAGCGCGCCGGTCTCGTGGTCGTATGCGTGCGTCGACGGGTGCATGAAATGGGCGCGGTCCTCGCGCAGCAGTGCGTCGATCGATTGTTTCATGATGGGCTCCTTTGAATGGGTCAGGCCGTCGCCGCGACGGGCAGGCCGAGATTGCCGAGGCAGAAATACTTGGTTTCGGTGAACGGTTCGAACCCTTCGGCGCCGCCTTCGCGCCCGAGGCCCGACGCCTTCATCCCGCCGAACGGGATCGGCGCGCCGGTGAATTTCACGCCGTTGACCGACACCATCGCGAAGTCGAGCCGCCGCACGAGCTGGAAGATCGTGTCGATGCGCGTCGCGCACACGTAGGCGGCGAGGCCGTATTCGGTGTCGTTGGCCTTGTCGACCACTTCGTCGAGCGTGTCGAACGCACACACCGCCGAGATCGGCGCGAAGTTCTCCTCGTCGTACACGCGCATGCCGGGTGCGGCATCCGCGATCACGGTCGGTTCGTAGAACCAGCCGCCGAGCGCGTGCGGCCGCCCGCCCGTGACGATGCGCGCGCCGCGTGCACGTGCGTCGTCGACGCGTGCCGCCGTCGCGTCGAATGCTGTCTGGTGCATCAGCGGACCGACGTCGACGTCCGGCTCGAACGCCGGGCCGGTTTTCAGTTCGCGCACCGCGTTCGCGTAGCGGTTGACGAATGCTTCATAGAGCGGGCGCGCGACGAAGATCCGGTTCGCCGCGCAACAGTCCTGGCCGGAGGTCTGGAACTTTGCGCCGACGGCAATCCGCACCGCCTGCTCGAGGTCCGCGTCCTCGGTCACGATGAACGGCGCGTTGCCGCCCAGTTCGAGCGCGACCTTGCGAATGCCGGCCTTGGCGGCAGTCTCGGTGACGAGCCGCCCGACGCGCGTCGATCCGGTGAAGCTCACCGCGCGCACGCGCGCATCGCCGACGAGCGTTTCCATCGCCATCTGCGGCTCCCCGAGCACGACGTTGAACACCCCGGCCGGGAAACCGGCCTCGTCGGCGAGCTGCGCGAGCGCGAGCGCCGAAAACGGCGTTTCATGCGCGGGCTTCACCACCACCGCGCAGCCGGCCGCGATCGCGGCGGCGGCCTTGCGCGTGATCATCGCGGCGGGGAAATTCCACGGCGTGATCAGCGCCGCGACGCCGACGGGCTCCATCAGCGTGCCGAGATGCGCGCCGTCGATGTGCGTCGGGATCGTGCGGCCCGCAACGCGCTTCGCCTCGTTTGCGAACCACTCGACGAAGCTCGCCGCATAACGGATCTCGCCGCGCGATTCGGCGAGCGGCTTCCCCTGTTCGAGCGACAGCAACGCGGCGAGATCGTCGAGATGCCGCAGGATCAGCGCATGCCAGCGCAGCAGCGCCACGCTGCGCACGGCTTGCGGCGTCCAGCGCCACGTGTCGAACGCACGCTGCGCGGCGTCGACGGCCGCGACGATCTGTGCGCGCTCGAGCATCGGCACATGGCCGATCACGGCCTGATCGGCAGGGTTCACGACGGCGACCGTCGCGGCACTGTCGCTGTGGATCCAGCGACCGTCGACATAGCACGTCGACTTGAACAGAACGGGGTGTCCGGGCAGCATGCTGCGTCTCCTCGTTTGGGTGGGCACGAGCTTCATTCTGTCGTGCCGCCGGCTGCGGAAATTTCGGTTTCGGCGCTCACGCCTTGCGGTTTTTTCCGTATTGGCCCGCGTTCGCGCGAAGTTTCAGTGCCAGTCCGGCGCGCCGCCCGATTCGCACTTCACGACCTTCGTCACGACGTACGTGAAGTAGCGCTCGATGCCGAGGTCGTCCATCAGCAGACCATCGATGAAGCGCTGGTAGTGGTCGATGTCGCGCGCGACCACGTGCAGCACGTAGTCGACGCCGCCGCCCGTCGCATAGCACTGCGCGACTTCGGGCGCCGCGCTCACCCGGTCCTCGAAGCGCCGCATGTCGGGCGCGGTATGACGCGACAGCGTCACCTCGACGACGATGCGGCTGCCGGAGAACGTGCCGATCCAGTCGACGTCCGCGCGATAGCCGCGGATCACGCCGCTTTCCTCGAGCTTGCGCACGCGCTCCCACGCGGGCGAGATCGACAGGTTCACGGCCTCCGCGAGCTTCGACTTCGTGATGCGCCCGTCGCGCTCGAGGATGCGCAGGATCGCCAGGTCGTATCGGTCGAGCTTGATCACGTCGTGCGCATCCTCATGCGGCCACCGGAATGTTGCGCTCGACGATGTCGGCGACCACCGCGATCGTGTCGCCGGCCTGCACGATGCCCGGGAAGTGCCGGGCCGCGAGCAGGCCGCGCCGCCGCGCGACGTATTCGACCGGCGCGACGCCCGTGCGGTCGATGTCGTGCACGCGCGCGAGCACGTCGCCCGCGTCGACCTCGCTGCCGAGATCGCGGCACATCTCGAGCAGCCCGCGATGCTCGCTGGTCGTGAAGCACGAGCCGTCCGGCATGTCGAGCAGCGTGGTCGTGCGCGGCGCGGCGCGCGTGCGGCCGCGCTCGCCGTCGACGTTCGCGAGCACGCCCGCATGCGCGAGAAAGCCGCGCACGCCGCGCTCGGCGATCGCGACGCTCGCGGCCGTCGACGATCCGCCGCCGCCGAGCTCGGTCGACACGAACACCTTGCCGGCCGCCTCGGCCGCGGTGTCGAAAAGCCCGACGCTGTCGAGCTCCAGCATGCGCATCGAGTACGGCGCGCCGAACGCGCGCATCGCGCGTTCGCAGCGTGCTTCCTGGTCGCGGTCATCCAGCACGTGGATCGCCGCGAACGGCACGAAATCGAGCGTGCGGCCGCCTGCATGGATATCGAGCACGTGCGTCGCGAGCGGCAGCAGATGCCGCTGGAAGTAGTCGGCGATCTTCTCGGTGACGGTGCCGTCCGGACGCCCCGGAAAACTGCGGTTGAGGTTGCCCGCATCGATCGGCGACGTGCGGCAGCCGGCGCGAAACGCCGGGTAGTTCATGAACGGCACGACGATTACGCGGCCGGTCAAGTCGGCCGCCTTCAGCGAGCCGGCGAGTTTCGACAGCGCAACCGGCCCTTCGTATTCGTCGCCGTGATTGCCGCCGGTCAGCAACACCGTCGGCCCGTCGCCGCGCTTCACGACCGTCACCGGAATCATGATCGCGCCCCACGCGGAATCGTCGCGCGAGTAAGGCAGCTTCAGAAAGCCATGCTGTTCGCCGTCCGCGTCGAAATCGACGGTCGGCGTGATCGGAGAAGCACGCATCGCCCTACTCCTTCACGAACAGCTTGCGCGGCACGTTGCAGAACGTCTCCACGCCGGTCTCGGTGATCAGGATGCTTTCGGTGATCTCCAGCCCCCAGTCGTCGAGCCACAGTCCCGGCATGAAATGGAACGTCATGCCGGGTTCGAGCACCGTGCGATCGCCCGGGCGCAGGCTCATCGTGCGCTCGCCCCAGTCCGGCGGATAGCTCGCGCCGATCGGGTAGCCGCAGCGGCTGTCCTTCCCGATGCCGGCACGGCGCAGGACCGCGAAGAACGCATTCGCGATGTCTTCGCATACGTTGCCGGGCTTCGCGGCGGCGAGCCCCGCCTCGATCCCCTCGACCACCGCGCGCTCGCCTTCGACGAAGTGCGCGGGCGGCTTGCCGAGATAGACGGTGCGCGACAGCGGGCAGTGATAGCGGCGGTAGCAGCCCGCGATCTCGAAGAACGTGCCCGCGCCGCGCGCGAATGTCGTGTCGTCCCAGGTGAGATGCGGCGCGGCCGCGTCGGCGCCGGTCGGCAGCAACGGCACGATCGCGGGATAGTCGCCGCCGAAGCCGTCCGCGCCGCCGATCCCGGTCGCATAGATCTGCGCGACGAGATCGCTCTTCTTCATGCCGGGCTCGATCGTGTCGACGATATGCGCATGCATGCGCTCGACGATCCGCGCGGCGACACGCATGTACTCGATCTCGCGCGGCGACTTCACCGCGCGCTGCCAGTTCACGAGCGCCGTCGCATCGACCCAGCGCGCGGCCGGCAGATGCTTCTGCAGCGACGCGTACGCCGCCGCGCTGAAGTAGTAGTTGTCGAGTTCGACGCCGATGCGCAACGTGCTCCAGCCGCGCGCGGCAATCACCTCGGTCGACAGGTAGTCCATCGGGTGACGGGCCGTCGACTGCACGTAATGATCAGGATAGCCGACGATGTTGTCGTGCGCCATGAACACGGTGCGCTTCGCGCCGTTCGCGTCCTGGCCGCGGCCGTACCAGACGGGCTCGCCGTCCATCGGCAGCAGCACGCACTGGTGCACGTAGAACGACCAGCCGTCATAGCCGGTGAGCCAGGCCATGTTGGTCGGGTCGGTGACGATCAGCAGGTCGATGCCGGCCCGCTGCATCGCCGCACGCGTCTTCGCGATGCGCGCGGCATACTCGCTGCGCTCGAACGCAAGGCGCGGCGCGGCTTCGTGGGTTTCGATGACTGCGGACATCTGTCTCCTCTCAAGTCGTGAGGTCGTTGTGAAAAATCGTGCCCACCTCGGCCGCGCGGGCGCGCTGCAGCGCGAGCACGGCAATGGCGGTGTCCTGCGCGCCGGTGCCGGTCAGGTCGCAGATCGTGATGTCGTCGCGATGAGTGCGGCCCTCGCGCTGCCCGGCAATCACTTCGCCGAGTTCGGGAAACACCGCGTCGGCCGCGACCGCACCGGCGGCGATCGCGTGCGCGAGTTCGCCGGCCACGCGGGTCTGCTGCAACCGGTCGCAGAAGTAGCGCGCCGCGCCGAACACCGACGGCGCGAGTTCGGTCTTGTAGTCGGCGTCCGAGCCCATCGCCGTCACGTGCAACCCCGGATGCAGATCCTCGGCGTGCACGAGCGGCTCGCGGCTGGGGGTGGTCGTCACCGCGACGTCCGCGTCGGCGAGCGCTGCATGCACCGAGCGCGCGACAACCGCGTCGATCCCGTGCGCGGCACGCACGTCGGCCGCGAAGCGCGTGGCACGCTCGGCGTCGCGCGCCCAGACCGTCACGTGCGCGATGTCGCGCACGAGCATCAGTGCGTCGAGCTGCAGCCGCGCCTGTTCGCCCGCACCGATGATCGCCGCGCGCCGTGCATCGGCGCGCGCGAGCCGGCGCGCGGCCACCGCGCCGGCCGCCGCGGTGCGCACGGCGGTCAGGTAGCCGTTGTCGAGCAGCACAGCCTCGGTCAGGCCGGTGCGCGCGGACAGCACGAGCATCAGCCCGTTCAGGCTCGGCAGCCCGAGCGACGGGTTGTTGAAGAAGCCGGGACTGACCTTGATCGCGAAGCTGTCGAAGCGCGGCAGGTACGCGGTCTTCACATCGACCTCACCGTGCCGCGCCGGCAGCGCGAGATTGAGGATCGGCGGCATCGCGACCGCATCGGTCGCGAGCGACGCGAATGCGGCCTCGACCTGGTCGATCGCGGCGAGATCGAGCGGGACCAGTGCGCGCAGTTGCGCCTGTCCGAGCAGCGTGACGGGATGGGCCATGTCAGTTCTCCGAAACGAGCCGGCGATGCACGGCCATGTCGATGTTCGCGCCGCTGACGATCACGACGATCGGGCCGCTGCGATCTCTGTGCGCGATCCGTTCGTCCAGCACGGCGGCGATGCCGACCGCACCCGCGCCTTCCACGACCAGACGCTCTTCGCGATACGCATGCGCGACGCCGCGGGCAATCGCCGGCTCGTCGAGCAGCACGACGTCGTCGGCCAGCGCGCGCGTCATGTCGAACGTGTAGCGGTTGTCCAGGCCGATGCCGCCGCCGAGCGAATCGGCAAGCGTCGGCTGTTCATCGATGTCGACTGGTCGTCCGGCCGCGAGGCTCGCGTGCATCGCTGCGCCGCGCGCCATCGACACGCCGATCACCTCGATCGCGGGGCGGATCGCCTTCGCGGCAAACGCGACGCCGCTGAACAATCCGCCACCGGACAGCGGCACGACGAGCGTGCACGTATCGGGCAGCGCTTCGAGAATCTCGACGCCGATCGTCGCCTGCCCGGCGATGATGCGCGGATCGTCGAACGGCGGCACGTACGTGTAGCCTTCGTCGCGCACGAGGCGCCGCGCCGCGGCCTGCGCATCGTCCTGGCTGTCGCCGGCGATCACGACCCGCGCGCCGAGCGCGGCGACCGCGTCGACCTTGTTCGCCGGCACGAGCGACGACATGCAGACGGCGGCCTCGATGCCGAACGTGCGCGCCGCATGCGCGACCGCACGGCCGTGATTGCCGGTCGACGCGGTGACGACGCGCGTCACGCGCCGTGCCGCGAGTTCGGCGAGCGCGTTGGTCGCGCCGCGCAGCTTGAAGCTGCCGGTCGGCTGCAGCGTTTCGAGTTTGAGGTGGACGGATGCGCCGACCCGCGCGGACAACGCGGCGGACGCGACGAGCGGCGTGACGCACGCATGCCCGGCGATGCGTCGGCGCGCGCGGTAGACGTCGGACAGCGACAGGAAGGACATGGATCGCACGCCTCATCATTGATGTAGTGCGATCCAGTCTAATGTTCCAAATGGCGCTTTCGAATGTCCTGATACATTGTGCGTCGCTGGCACGACGCCCGCTTCGCTTCAGTGAAAATCGTGCACGTGCGGATACTGCTCGAACACGCCCGCGATCGTCGCGAGCGCGGCGTTGCATGCGGCATCCGTCGTCTCCGCACCGATGCACACGCGCACCGCGTTCGGCCGCTCGGTGCCGCCGACGAGGAACGGATCGGGCGACGTCACGGCGATCTTGCGGGTGCGCAATTCGCGCACGAGCCGGTCGGCCTGCCAGTAGTCGGGCACGCGCAACCACGCGGACAGCGCATTCGGATGCGCACCCAGCACATAGGGGCCGAGCGTGGCCTTCACCATGTCCTGGCGCACCGCGAGCCGCTGCCGCTGCAGTTCTACGAGCCGTCGCGCAGTGCCGTCCGCGATCCAGCGCGTCGCGATCTCCGCGATCGGTGACGTCGCCATCCAGCTGCTCACGCGCAGCACGCTCTCGACGCGCAGCGCGAGACGCCTCGGCATCGCGAGATAGCCGGTGCGCAGCCCGGTCAGCACCGATTTCGTCATGCTCGTGCAGTAGAAGCCGAGGTCCGGAATCAGGCTCGCGATCGGCGTGGCCGTCTTCGCGGGCAGCGGGCCGTAGACGTCGTCCTCGATTACGTACACGCCGTAGCGCGACGCGATGCGCGCGATCGACTTGCGGCGCGAATCGGACATCATCGATACCGTCGGGTTATTGAGGGTCGGCGTGCAGACGAGCGCACTGATTCGCTCGCCGTCGCACATTTCCTCGAAATGTTCGGGACGGATCCCGTGTTCATCCATCTCGAGCCCCTTCAGCGTAAACCCGAGCACGTTCGCGGAGCCGATCACGCCGTGGTCGGTCAGGCTCTCGCACAGCACGGTGTCGCCCGGCCCAACGATCGACGCGAGCGCGAGAAAGATGCCGTGCGCGGCGCCGTTCGTGATCAGCAGCGATTCGGGATGAATCGGCAGATTCAGCGACGCGAGCCATGCGGCACCGGCCTCGCGATGCGCATCGAGGCCCGCGATCGGCCGGAACGAGCGGATCCACGGCTGGTCGTCGGCATCGGCCAGCGCCGCACAGACGGCCCGCCACGCGGCGTCGTGCTCCGGCGTGTGCACGATGCGCGCGATCGAGAAGTCGACCAGTTCGCGCTCGGCCGTATCGAGGATGTAGTTCGACATCGATTCGGTCACGCGCGCGGCCACGAAGCTGCCGCGCCCGACTTCGCAGCGGATCAGGCCCTGTCTTTCGAGTTCCTTGTAGGCATTGGTGACGGTCTGCACGCTGACGCCGAGACTCGACGCCACGTCGCGCTGCGGCGCGAGCCGCGCGCCCGGTGCAAGGGCGCCGCTTTCGATGTCGGCGGCGATCGCCTTCACGAGCCGCTTGTATTTCGACTCGATGCCGTGCACCGCGCCGATCGCGTCGTGCCAGCGCGCCGATACCTCGGTCCGTCCCATCTCGATGTCTCCGTCGTTGCTTCCGCATGGTCGCTCAGAAAGACACCCGGAGATTATTGTCCTAGTGCAATCGCGTGCGGAGCCAGGACAGTACGATGCGCATCGCGCGATCCCGGTCGGTCGGCACGGCCGGTACGCGATCATCCGAGTCACATCTTTCTTACAACGCCCCTACAACCCACGCTTGACCGCCGAGCCGCCGCGTGCGATCGCCGCGTTCGATCCGGATTGCACGCGGCACGTAAGGATCCGCCGCTCGCTTGCGATTTGACAGCTTGACCGGCGTCGGATCGACCGCCTAAATTGCTCGTTACAGGTCGACGTCCCGGGCGTGCGGCATGACATGCGGGTGACAAAAACGATAGTTTGCTATCGAATGTTTTTGCCCCTATCATCTCGCCCATGACCAATCTGCACGACCTCCGCCTCGCCGTCAGCAGCCTGCTGGTGCTCACCGCGCGCAAATGGCGCCGCACGAGCGACACCGTGCTGACCGCGTACAACGTGTCCGAAGCCTGCGCGACGCCGTTGCTGATTGCCGGTCGCCTCGGCGAAGGCGTGCGCCAAGGCACGCTCGCCGAACACGTCGGCATCGAGGGGCCGTCGCTCGTGCGCCTGCTCGACCAGCTGTGCGCGACCGGCCTCGCTCGCCGCGACGAGGATCCGCACGACCGCCGCGCGAAGACGATCTCGCTGACGGCTGCCGGCCGCGCGGTCACTGCCAAGATGGAGGAAGATCTGCGCGTGCTGCGCGCCCAGGTGCTCAAGGGCGTCACCCGTGCCGATCTCGAAGCGACGCTGCGCGTGCTGAACGCGTTCAACGCGGCTGACGTGCCGCATCCGGCGACGCGTCCGTCTCACCCCGCCGATTCCGCGCCATGACCTATCCGAGCCTTCGCGACTGGCTGTTCTCGGGCAAGACGTTCGCCGCGTCGATGCTGGCGTTGTATCTCGGCCTGTATTTCCAGCTGCCGCGCCCTTACTGGGCAATGGCGAGCGTCTACATCGTGTCGAACCCGTTCGTCGGCGCGACGCGCTCGAAGGCGCTGTATCGCGCGCTCGGCACCGCGCTCGGCGCGGCCGCCGCGATCCTGTTCGTGCCGCCGTTCGTCGAGACGCCGTTCCTGTTCAGCATCATCGTCGCGACGTGGTGCGGCACACTGCTCTACCTCGCGATCTCCGACCGCACCGCGCGCAGCTACGTGTTCATGCTCGCCGGCTACACGATGCCGCTGGTCGCGCTGCCGACGGTGACCGATCCGTCGACGATCTTCGACGTCGCGATCGCGCGGACCGAGGAAATCGTGCTCGGCATCGTGTGCGCGAGCGTGGTCGGCAGCGCCGTGTTCCCGAACCGGCTCGCGCCGACGCTGATCGAGCGCACCGACGCATGGTTCAAGGACGCGGCGTTCTACGGTCGCGAGACGCTGTCGGGGCACATCGCGGGCAAGGCGCTGTCGGCGTGCCGACAACGCCTCGCCGCGACCATTACCGGCCTGGAATTCCTGCTGAGCCAGTTGAGCTACGACCATGCGCACCCGCGCGTGCTCGCCCGTGCGCAGGCGCTCGCGGGCCGCATGCAGCTGTTCCTGCCGCTGATGTCGTCGCTCGCCGATCCGCTGATCGCGCTGATGCGCGACCTGCACGTGCGGCCACCGGCACTCGACGCGCTGCTCGCCGACGCGGCAAAGTGGTTCGATGCACCGCTGCCGGCCGTGAAGACCGGCACCGACGGCGACGTGGCCCACGATCCGGTCGCGGACAATCTGCGCGAGCGCATTGCGTCGCTGCAGCCGTCCGACAGTGCCCTCGCGAGCTGGGACGGCGCGTTGCTGTCGAACGCGCTGTGGCGGCTGCATCAGGTCATCGACATCTGGCAGGACTGCCGCTCGCTGCGCGCATTGATCGCGAACGAGTCGGGCGTCTGGCAGCCGCGTTTCCGGCACTGGCGGCTCGGCGGCACCGAACGCTTCTTCGATCGCGGGATGATGCTGTTCTCGACGCTCACCGTCGTGCTCGCGATCGTGGTCGCATGCTCGCTGTGGATCTCGTCAGGCTGGCACGACGGTGCCGCGGCCGTCACGCTCGTGGCCGTGTCGTGCAGCTTCTTCGCCGCGCTCGACGAACCGGCACCGCTGGTGTTCAAGTTCTTCCTGTCGACGGCCGCGAGCGTCGTGTTCGCCGGCCTGTACCTGTTCGTCGTGCTGCCGCACGTGCACGACTTCCCGATGCTCGTCCTGATGTTCGCGGGGCCGTTCATCCTGATCGGCACGCTGTTGCCGCGCCCGCAGTTCAACATGGTGACGATGCTCGTCGCGGTGAACACCGCCACCTTCATCAGCATCCAGAGCGCGTACGACGCCGATTTCTTCGTGTTCCTGAACAGCAACCTCGCGGGCGTCGCCGGGCTGCTGTTCGCGTACGTCTGGACGCGCGCGACGCGTCCGTTCGGCGCGGAACTCGCGGTGCGGCGCCTGCTGCGTTCGGGCTGGGAGGACGTCGCACGCTCCGCATCGACGCAGCCGCTCGACGACCAGCGCAACCACGCATCGCGCATGCTCGATCGCGTCACGCAACTGCTGCCGCGCCTCGGCGCGTCGGACGACCACCGCCATCCGTCGATCGAGAGCTTCCGCGACCTGCGCATCGCGCTGAACGCGCTCGACCTGCGCCGCTCGCGCCGCAAGCTGACGGGCGACGTGCCCGACGCGATCGACCGCGTGCTGGCCGGCGTCACCGATCACTACACGCGCTGCGCGGCCGCGAATGCGCGACAGCCTGCACCGCCCGCGCTGCTCGCATCGATCGACGACGCGCTGCAGCGCGTGGCCGGCCGCAACCTGCCCGGCACGGCCGCCGCATCGGCGGGCGACGGCACGACGCACGCCGCTCCCGCAGCGCCGGCCACGCCCGCGACACACCGCCGGCTGCGCGACACGCTGCACGCGCTCGTCGGCCTGCGCCTGTCGCTGTACCCGGCCGCGTCCGCGCAGCCGCCGCATGCCGCACCGGACGGAGCGCGCGCATGATCCCGCTTTCCAACCTGTCTTTCCGACCGCGACCATGATCGGCGAAATCGACATCTTCGGCGTATTCGTGCCGGCTCCGCTCGTGCTGATGCTGATCGCCTACCTGATCAACATCGTCGTGCGCGCGCTGCTCGAACGCGTCGGCTTTTACCGCCTCGTCTGGCACCGTTCGATCTTCGACCTCGGCATCTACGTGTTCGTGCTTGCCGCGGTCGTCATCGTGTCTCACCATCTCGTGGCTAGCTAACCGTGAAAAAAACCTGGCTCTCGGCAGGGCAGATCCTGCTCACCCTGATCGTCGTCGTCGTGGCCGCCCTCGTACTGTGGCGGATCATCAACTACTACATGTTCTCGCCGTGGACACGCGACGGCCATGTGCGCGCCGACGTGATCCAGGTCGCGCCTGACGTGTCGGGGCTCATCACCGCGGTGCACGTCGCCGACAACCAGGAGGTGAAGCGCGGCCAAGTGCTGTTCGTGATCGACCAGGCCCGCTACACGCTCGCGGAGCGGCTGGCCGAAGCGACGCTCGCGCAGCGTCGCGCGACGCTTGCTCAGGCGAAGCGCGAATATGCGCGCAACCTGCAGCTCGGCAACCTGGTCGCCAGCGAGCAGGTCGAGGAAAGCCGCACGCGCGTCGAACAGGGCGAAGCTGCCGCCGCGGATGCGCAGGTGTCGCTCGACACCGCGAAGCTCAATCTGCAGCGCACGACGATCGTGAGCCCCGTCGACGGCTACCTGAACGATCGCGCGCCGCGCGTCGGCGAATACGTGCCTGCCGGCCGCGCGGTGCTATCGGTGGTTGACCGCAATTCGTTCCGCGTCGACGGCTACTTCGAGGAAACCAAGCTGCGCGGCATCGGTATCGGCCAGCCGGTCGACATCGTCGTGATGGGCGAGCCGCATCCGCTGCGCGGCCACGTACAGAGCATCGTCGCCGCGATCGAGGATCGCGACCGCACGCAGGGCGCGAACCTGCTGCCGAACGTGAACCCCGCATTCAGCTGGGTGCGGCTCGCGCAGCGCGTGCCGGTGCGCGTCGTGCTCGACGAGGTGCCCGACGACTTCCGAATGATCGCCGGCCGCACCGCGACCGTCGCGGTGCGAACCGACACGCGCCGCGACGACAATGCGAAGCCGGCCGCCGGCGCGTCCGCGGCATCCGCGCCCGCGGCCGTCAGCGCGGCGGGAGCATCGCAATGAAGCGGCACGGCCTGCGCCTCGCGGCGGCACTCGCGCCGCTCGCGCTCGCACTCGGCGCGTGCAAATCCGTCGGCCCCGACTACAAGCTGCCGCAGCAGGCATACGTGAATGCGCCGCTCGCGAACCACGCGCTCGACGACGCGAACGACACGCTCGTGTCGCGCGACGCAGTGCCCGGCAACTGGTGGCAGCTGTACGACGATCCCGTGCTCGACGAACTCGTGCGCAGTGCGCTGAAATCGAACACCGACCTGCGCGTCGCCGCGGCCAACCTCGCGCGTTCGCGCGCGGCGCTGGAAGTCGCGAACGAACAAGGCGGCTTCTCCGGCAGCGCGGAAGCAGCCGTGCAGCGCGCGCAGGAATCGGCCGAACAATATCTGCTCGAAAACAAGTTGCCCGTCGTGAACGAAGGCGCGGTCGGCATCAGCGTGTCATACGAACTCGATCTGTTCGGCAAGCTGCGTCGCGGCGTCGAAGCCGCGCGCGCGGACAGCGAAGCCGTGCAAGCGGCCGCCGACCTCGCGCGCATCACCGTCGTCGCGGACGTCGTGCGTGCCTACGTCGAATCGTGCTCCGCCGGCGACGAACTCGCGATCGCGAAGCAGTCGCTCGCGCTGCAGCAGCAGCGCGTGAAGCTGTCGCAGCGCCTGCGCGATGCGGGACGCGGCAATCAGACCGACGTCACGCGCGGCGTCACGCAGGTACGCACGCTCGCGGCCGACATCCCGCGCTTCGAAGGCCGCCGCAAGATCGCGCAATACCAGCTCGCCGCGCTGCTCGCGCGTTCGCCCGCCGATCTGCCGAAGGCGGTCGCCGAATGCGAGCGCCTGCCGAAGCTGCGCCAGCCGATTCCGATCGGCGACGGCGCAGCGCTGCTGCGCCGCCGTCCCGACGTTCGCGAAGCCGAGCGTCAGCTCGCCGCCTCGACCGCACGGATCGGCGTCGCGACCGCCGCGCTGTATCCGTCGATCAGCATCGGCGCGTCCGCCGGTTCGGTCGGCGTCGCCGCCGATCTGTTCTCGTCCACCACGAATCGCTGGTCGTTCGGACCGCTGATCAGTTGGTCGTTCCCGGTCAACGGCCAGCGCGCGCGCGTGCGCGAAGCCGAGGCGGCGACCGGCGGCGCGCTCGCGCACTTCGACGGCGTCGTACTGAACGCGCTGCGCGAGACGCAGTCGAGCCTTGCGACCTATGCAGCCGACGTGCAGCGCACCGACGCGCTGCGCACGGCCTACGAATCGGCGCGCAGTTCCGCTGACGAAACGCATCGGCTGTATACGGCCGGCCGCGAGTCGTTCATTTCGGACCTCGATGCGACGCGCACGCTGACGAGCGTGCGTGCGCAGGTCGCCACGGCCGAAGGTCAGGTGGCCGCAGACCAGGTGAAGTTGTTCCTCGCGCTCGGCGGCGGCTGGAAAGGCGATGTAACGGCCGCTGCGGCGCAGCAGACGTCGACGGCGGGCACGCCAGCTGCTGCGTCGGCGGCTGCGAAGTAAGCGCGCGCGGGGCGGCGTGCACGACATGCCTGCCGCCGCGCAGCATCGTGCGCCGTTTCGCATGTCCGGTATGTCGATGCCCACGTCGCGCTTGACTTGCATTGCCGGTAAACTCGTCCGCGATTTCCGCCGTTCGCTCGCCGCCCGCCGGGCGGCCCCTTTCCTGGAGAGTCATCATGCGCACCAGCGCCCGTAATCAATTCGCCGGCCAGATCAGCGCCGTCAAGCCCGGTGCCGTCAACGACGAAATCACGCTGCGTACCCAGGACGGCCTCGACATCGTCGCCGTGATCACGCACGGCAGCGTCGCATCGCTCGGTCTCGCGGCCGGCGCGAAGGCCTTCGCGCTCGTCAAGGCATCGTCGGTGATCGTGATGGTCGACGTCGACGGCAGCAAGGTGTCGGCGCGCAACTGTGTCGCGGGCACCGTGTCGTCGATCGCGACGGGCGCGGTCAATTCGGAAGTCGTGATCAAGGCCGCAGGCGGCACCGAGATCGTCGCGATCGTCACCAACGACAGCGTCGATCGTCTTGGCCTTGCGAGCGGCAAAGCCGCGTCCGCGCTGTTCAAGGCGTCGAGCGTGATCGTCGGGGTCGAGTGATCCTCCGGTGATTGCAATGACGTCCGCGCTCGAGCATGCGCATCGACGCATATTGCAAGCGCTGCTGTCCGGCGCGGCCGATACCTATTCTCCGGATGCACGTTTGTTCGGTGAACTCATTGCGGCACGCGCATGCCGCAACGAGGTCGCGCTGCTCGGCCTGTCTCCCGCCCGGTTGAACGGCCTGCTTGCCCGCCAGTTTCCACGCCTGAGTTCCGCCGATGCGGCGGCGCTCGCGCCGGCAGCCACCGTCGCACCGCTGCCGGCCGCGCACGCGCAATTCGTCGAGACGCTACATGCGCTGTTGATGCGGGATGCGCATCCCGTCGCGCACGACGATGCCGACTGCGTCGCTGCAATCATCGCGCATGCGTGCCTGCGCCCCGATCACCTGTGGCGCGATCTTGGCCTTGATGGACGCGACGCGGTAACCGCGATGCTCGATCGCTATTTCCCCGCGCTTGCCGCACGCAATGTCGCGCAGCTGCGCTGGAAGAAATTCCTCGCGCAGGAAGTGGCCGCATCGCTCGGCCGGCCGCCCGGGTCCGCGCCAGGATGCCCGGGCTGCGAGGATTTCGGATTCTGCTTCCCCCCGGGACGATAATCGCGACGGCGGCCTGCGCAGCTTGTCGGTGCGCATCGTTTGACCGATGATGCGCGACATCCCGTCCGCGCATTTTCCCGCGCGATCGTTCGACCGCAACGCTCACTGGAGAACCAGCCTTGACCGACTTTGCGAGTCCCAATCTGCCGTCGCGCGATTTCGAAGCCACGTCGCTGTTCTACGCGAAGCTCGGGTTCGTCGAAACCTGGCGCGACGACGGCTGGATGATCCTGAGACGCGGCGACCTGCTGCTCGAATTCTTTCCGCATCCCGGTCTCGACCCGGCCACGAGCTGGTTCAGCTGCTGTTTCCGGCTCGGCGACGTCGGTGTGTTTTTCGACGATGTGCTCGCCGCCGGCATTCCGGAACGGACGAGCGGCTGGCCACGCGCGCATCGGCCGAAGCGCGAGGCATGGGGCGGCACCGTCGGCGCGCTGATCGACCCGGACGGGTCGTTGATCCGGTTGATTCAGACGGAAGACTGAGTCGCAATCGAACGACGTCGACGCGACCCCGCGGGCGCCCGATAACGTCCCCATAAACAGCTACTTTTCGATGCGCATTGCACGCGCGCGTCGTTGTCCGTTGCCGCGCAATCAGTGCCGATGGCGGTGGTGAATGTCCGGGAAATGCGCGTGACTGTGCGTGATCGGCAAGTGCACGTGCGGATGCGTGTGCGGTTCATCACCGTCATACGGAAAATCGTGCGTGTGCTGATGATGTTCGTCGTGCCGATGCCGGTGCGTATGCTCGAGTCGTTCATGCGCGTGCTCGTGTTCGTGCCGTTCGCGCACGTGCAGCCAGATGCCGAACGCCATCAACGCGGCCGCGATCCAGAACGTGACGGACGGCAGCGCCGGCCAGATCAGCAACGACAGCACGACACCGAACAGCGGCGCCACCGAAAAATACGCGCCCGTGCGCGCACTGCCGAGATGGCGCAGCGCCACGACGAACAACACGAGACTGATCCCGTAGCCGCCGAGGCCTGTCAGCATCGCGGCGGCCGCGGCCGGAATGGCGGGCAGTGCCGCGCCGGTCGCGAGCGCGATACCGATGTTCACGGGCCCGGCGACCAGGCCCTTCGCACACGCGATGACCATCGCATCGTTCGCGGCAACCTTGCGGGTCAGATTGTTGTCGATCGCCCAGCACAGGCATGCGCCGGCAATGAGCAACGCGCCGATCGGCATGCCCGCGCGCCCCGGGCTCCACGACAGCAGCGTGCCGCCGGCGACGATCGCGACCATGCCGAGAAACACCTGAAGATCCACGTTCTCGCGAAACACGACCCACGCGATGATCGCCGTCAGCACGCCTTCGAGATTGAGCAGCAGCGCACTCGTCGCAGCCGGTGTGCTCGACAGTCCGAGCATCAGCAGCGCCGGCCCCGCGACGCCGCCGGCCGCGATCGCGCCGGCGAGCCACGGCAGGTCCGAGCGTTGCAGCGGCGCGGCGTTCTCGGCCGGCGCGCGGCGGCGGCGCAACCTGCGCAACAGGATTCCGACGCCGAGGCCGATTCCGCTGCCGAGATAGAACAGGCCGGCGACCATGAACGGCGACATCGCGCCGATCAGTGCCTTGGCGAGCGGCGTCGCGGCGCCGAACAGCGCGGCAGCCGTGAGCGCGACGAGAATCGCGGAATGTCTCGGGTTCATGATGCGGTCTTTGTGTAGCGCGTTGTGCGTATGAAATCGGCAAGCTTCGTGTGACGCGGTGACGCGTACGCCTTGCCGGTGCCTTTCAATTTTGGGGAATGTCGGGCGAATTGCGCCGGCTTTCAGGTAGCTGTCGCGTCATGCGCGACCGACAACGCGCCGGCCCGACGATTCGTGCCGGGGAGATTATCGCGTTTGTGTGACTGGTCGCCAACTGACGGGTGGGCGGCCGTGCGGTGCGTCCGGACATCGCCCTGCGGCCTTTCGAATATGGCCGTACTTCGCGTTTGTGCTGCGGCCCACGTACGACAAGTTCGTGTGGGAGCGCATCCGGGATTTCATCTTCAATCCGATTACATTAGGAAAACGAATTATCGTGACGAAACGTGAGCGAGTGGACGTGGGTCACGATTGGCAGTTCGATGAGGATTGGGTGAGGCTGACTGGCTGTGCCGCCAGCGGGAGCAGTCCCGACCTGCCCCGGAGGACAGGTCGGTCTGTCATGTGTGCGCTGCATGCGTGGTGCAGGCAGGCCGTCACCGCGCGGTCGCGCGGCGACACATCGCGTGTTACTCGCTCGCGGCCGTTTGCTGCTCGGGCTGCGGTGCTGCGTCGGCCGGTGCTTCCGCGGTCGCCGGCTGCGGCGCGGCGGCGGCCTGCGCTTCCACCTTCGGCTGCTGCGGTGCGCCCTTCGCTGCTTGCGCGCCGCCCTTGTTGCCCGGACGGCGCGACTTCAGCCGGCGCGCACGCGCCGCGTCGTCGTGCGTCACGCGCCCCGCTTCGTTACCTTGCAGATCGACCCGCACCGCGTCTTCGACGAGACACGACCAGTAACGATTGCCGCGGCACCACGTGGACATCGCCTCGCGCAGCTCGGCCTCGCTCAGGCCGACGGCTTGCGCCTCGCGAGCGAGGTCGTCCCAGATACCGACCTTCAGCGGCACCTTCGGAGCCGGATTCTTCGGGAACGCGCGCGGGAAGCGGCGCTGCAGTTTGCCGATCGCGACGATGACCGGATCGACCGGCGTCGACGGCTTCGCCGAAGCGGGCTTCGCGCCGGACGACGCTTTGGCCCCGGCACCCGATTTGGCCCCACGAGCGGGCCGGTCGCCGGACTTCGGCTTCGCGCCTGCGTCCGGTTGCGTAGCCGGTCGCTTCGCGTTGCGCTCCTGCTTGGCCTTTGCTGCGAGCTGCGCCCGCAATTCGGCAAGTTGTTCAAAACCCATAAATTCAATCCACCAGGAATATAAGGTGTGGTTCGTGCAGCCATTCCGCACATCGGCGTTCGCCGCATCGCCTGCGGCTCGTCTGCCACCGACGCGGATCATTGCGGGGCCGCATCGCCACCACCACTGTTTCAGGCACCCGGCCACGATGCCGGACAAAGGCAGGAGTGGAAGTATACCGGTACGCGCGGCAGTCGGTTGACTCAACGGTTCGCATTTGATGGATCCGATGGCAAGGCAATGCGTCCGCGCGGTCGTGTTGCGCATTATGGCGGCGTTTTCGCGGTGGATCGACACTCGCGTTACGTAGTGTCGTTACGGGTCTTTCTGCTTCAGTGCGCCAGTCATGCGATGCACCGGTTATTCCACAGTACGAAATGGCGAGCAATGGTACGGATAGCGAATACGTCGGATTCCGCCGATTCGCATCGTCCGAAAGACCGGGCTTTCGCATACGATGAGCGTGGCGTGGCGAGTGTGCATCGATCTCTGCCGTCAGGCTATTAGTTGCGGTCGCATCGATCGTCGAGCGCATGCCGGCATCGGAAAGTGCGTACTATTGGCCGGATCGACAGCGTCGGCGGTTCGCCGTGGCCGGCTTCACGACGCGCTGTTCAGCCGACGACATCGCGGTCGAATGCAAAATGACCCCGGCCGTACGACACGGAGCGAATACATGAATCCCCGACACGCCCTCCCGCACGACGGCATCACGCGCGAAGAGATTCACCATCGGCGGATCGACATGCGCGGCTATCGGCGCAGCGACGGCCTGTTCGAAGTCACGGCCTGTCTCGCGGACCGCAAGACGAGCGATTTCACGCCGCCCGGCGGCACGCGCACCATCGCGGCGCTGGCGCCGATTCACGATCTCGGCGTAACGCTGGTCTTCGACACCGACATGATCGTGCGCGCGGTATCCACGTTCATCAGGTCGCATCCTTATGCGCAGTGTCCGGGCGGCGGCGACACGCTGCAGGCGCTCGTCGGACTGCGCATCGGTGCCGGGTGGAACAGCGAGGTCCGCAAGCGTCTGCCGTCGTGTGACACGTGCACGCATCTGAAGGAAATTCTCGGTCCTGTCGCGACCGCGGCCTATCAGACGACGGTCGGCGTGCGCCCGTCGTCGCTGAATCAGCGAGGCGACGACGGGAAGCCGCTCAAGATCGACAGCTGCCATGCGTATGGCGCCTCACGCGATCTCGTGAAAAGCCTGTGGCCCGAATACCATCGGCCGCCAGTGTCGACAAAGGCCGACTAAGGCATCGACATTCCACGGGTGCAGCTGTCGCAAACGGCAATGCGATTCGCACGAGCGATGTCTCGCGCAAAATGCGCGTCTCGGGAATTCGCTGCAATCGGCGCCATACGGCAGGCATCGCGCTCCGGTCGTTGCGCACTGCCACGGCTCCGCTTCGGCCGGCTTGATCGCCGGCAATCAGAACACGCCGAGTGCAAGACCCGCAGCGAGCCCCGCGCCGATCTCCGCGCAGCGCGCGAGATCCTCGCTGCCAATCGTCTTCGGCGCGAGGATCCGCTCCGGCGTTTGTGCATGGGTGCAGATGATCAGGCCTGGCGACACATTCCTGAGCCGCCATCCGGTTGCGATCCGGTCGATCTGACGCAGCGCGTTCTGTCCGTCACTGCCTGCGCAGATCATCGCCGCATACGGGCGACCGTTCACGCGATCAAGCGCGGCGTAGTAACAGCGATCGAAGAAATCCTTCATCAGCCCGGACATCGCGGCGAGATTTTCCGGCGTCGCGAACAGGTAGGCGTCGGCGGCGAGCACGTCGTCCGCGCTGGTCGCATCCGCACGCTGCAACCTGACGTCGACGCCGGGTTGCGCGCGCGCGGCAACCGCGGCCGCTTCGGCCATTTGCTGCGTGCCTCCGGTCATCGTGTGATAGACGATCAACAGCGTCTTCATCGGTTTTCGCTCGCGTTCGGTTTCATTTGCGCTTGCCGCATGCGTCGGTGCGGCTCAATCTGGCTACGTAGACGTGTGTACCGGTGCCTGAGTTCGCCGGTTGTCGAATGGCGCTTTCCTCGAGGCGGAGGATGAGGCTCGCGTTGCGGATATCGACGCGACTATTCCGCATCGTGCTTCGCGCGACGTGCGGTCAGTCTTGCACTGTACGTGACACATCGGCGTGATCCGCGCGCGCGTAGTACGCAAGAAACATGTCAGCAGCCGTTTCCGCGACCTTCTGTTGTTCCTGCACGCCGAGCGGGGGCTGGCCCATCGTCACTTGCGGCCAGAACGCGAACGCTTTCACGATCCCGTGCAGTTGATGCGCGGCAAATACGGGATCGGTCACCGACAACCGGCCAGCCGCCGCGGCCGCACGAATCCAGACCGTCACGTCTTCTTCGCGCTCGCCCATGCGTTCGACCATGTCGCGCGCGCGCTCCGGCGAATGGATAGCCGCACCGATCGCGACGCGGGCGAGTGCAAGAAACGCTTCGTCGTTCAGCAACCGCAACTTGCGGCCCAGCAGCGCGAGCAGCTGATCGCGCAGCGGGACGTCGGCGCAGTAGGCCGGCGCGCCGGCGGTCAGCGTTGCGTCCCACAGCTGACGCAGGATCGCCGCGAACAATGCTTCTTTGCCTGGGAAATGGTTGTAGACGGTGCGCTTCGACACGTCCGCGCGAGCGGCGATGCGATCCATGCTGGTCGCGTCATAGCCGGCCGCGAGGAATTCGTCGATCGCCGCGGCGAGTATTGCCGCACGCTTTCGGTCGGTCAGCCGTTGAGGAGAAGTGCTCGTATTCATTCGAAAAATTCTACACCCTCGAGTTTACTTTTTCCGGAGATAAACTACACTGCTCGGTGTACTTTATTTTCCGGACGAATCGACATGGCTTCGCCTCTCGTATTTCTTCATCGCATGCTAGGTTTCGCCGCTGCCAGGCGTGGCCGCACCCTGTCCGGCGAGTCGCCGCAGCACAACGGCGAACGCTTCAGCAACGTTGCACCGCGACCGGCTGAAGGCTTCGGTAAAACGCTGGGCATTGCATGGAATATGCTGGTCAACAAACCACGCAACACGGTTCCGACAGGCGCATTGCCCATCGATTCACTGACTCGCGAACAACTCGACGCAGCCCCCGACCGCAGCCTGTATCGGCTAGGACACTCGACGCTGCTGTTGAAACTGCGCGGTGAATTCTGGCTGACCGATCCCGTATTTGCCGAACGCGCATCGCCGTTCCGACGCATCGGCCCGAAGCGCTTCCATGCGCCGCCGATCGCGCTCGAGGACCTCCCGCCGTTGCGTGGCGTGCTCCTGTCGCACGATCACTACGATCACCTTGACCGTGCGACTGTGCTCGCGCTTGCGGCGACCACTGGCGTATTCGTCACGACGTTGGGCGTCGGCGACCGCCTGATCGAATGGGGTATCGACGGGAAAAAAGTACGCCAGCTCGACTGGTGGCAAAGTGTCGACGTCGATGGCCTGACGCTGACCGCGACACCGGCACAGCACTTCTCCGGGCGCAGCTTGTTTGACGGCAACAGCACGCTATGGGCGTCGTGGGTCATCGTCGACGACGACCTGCGGGTGTTCTTCAGCGGCGATACCGGCTACTTCGACGGTTTCCGGACGATAGGCGAACGGCTTGGGCCCTTCGACGTGACGCTGATCGAGACCGGGGCATACGATCCGCAGTGGCCCTACGTGCACATGCAGCCGGAAGAAACCGTGCAAGCGCACATCGACCTGCGCGGGCGCACGCTGATGCCGATTCACAACGGCACGTTCGATCTCGCGATGCACCGTTGGCAGGAACCGTTCGAGCGCGTCACCGCGTTGGCAATGGTGCGCGGCGTCGAGCTATCGACACCCAAGATGGGCGAGCGACTCAATCTCGATGCGCCGCATCGCGGCGAACGTTGGTGGCGAACGGTCGATGAGCCAGCAAAGGCTTCTGCGGCGAAGGCACGTCGGTGGCAGCAGCTGTGCGCATCGCAGGCGACGAAGTAGGTTCGTTGGCCGCGGCGGTGAATTTTCGCGGTGATATGCGGCTTGGTAGCGGACTCTTTGGGCGATCGTCGGTGACGATGATTAGCCGCCCCCGATAGCAGACATCCGGAGAAGTGGAAGATATACACGGCGGTGGCGATGCGCTTCACCCTGTTGACACGAAGTCTGCAGATTCCCCTTCAGCCGCATTGTGATGGACACTGGCAAGACACATAGGAAACAGTCTTCCGAGGCCGTCTACAGAATCCGCCTTCGCTCAACGCTGCCTGGGTGCGCGTCGCAAATGCAATATCGACCAGGCGACCGCTTCGATTTCCCCGATGCCGACCGGCTTGCGATCCGGCACCGTCGCTGCAGCGCGTTGTCACGTGACAACTAGCGATATAGAACTCGCTACACCTATCAAGTCCCTGCTGGTCGATCCACGCGATGTCTCGGGTCGCCAATAGGCAGATCGAACTGCGCGTCGACCCAAGAGATTTGTATCATATACCACAAAACACGTTTTATTTAACACAGTATTGTGTGATTCATCATCACCTAGACACGATAACACGCGTCAAATTCATGCGCCCCTATTTCACCCGTCGCGCGCGCTCGTTTTGCGTGAAACAACGTGAAGAAAGTGGCGCAACCCATTGCTAGACAAGGGTTTCCGAATGCCCACCTTTTTTCGGAATTGTTTCACGCCCTGCTAGTTTGCGCCATCTCTCCTCGCCGACGCCCAGGAATTTGCGCCCCAAAGCCCATCGAGAACGTGTGAGGCAATGCCGATGCCCTCGACCGTCGAAGCCGCGGCCAACACAACAAGATGCGATATCTGTCCCGCCCCTACCCTATGTCATCGTCGTTTCCTCTGGATGCGGACCGCCTTTTTTTATTGGGGACATATCACATCGCCAGAATTAGTGCGCCTCCGCAGGTCAGAGACACGCGCAGCTCGGGCGGGTCTACCCAAGACATCAAGCGGCTCGACCAGCATCGATCGCTGACACATACCCGACTGGTCCAGCACCTCCCCATACGGTACCGCTGAAAATGCTGCGCCGGTATCAAGCTGCTGATTTCGGCATCCATCCGTGGCGGTTGTCACGTGACAACAACCCGATGCCTTGCGAATAAGCGACTTGGGCCTAATCGAACATGACCAACTCATGTATCGCACCGACTTCTTTGCACCCGTGCCGTCTACGGTGGTTGCGCCAAGACGGGAGATATGTGTCCAGAATCATCCCTTAGGCGCGTTGTCACGTAACAACCCGCATCAGTCGCAGTGCCAATCGTCATAAATGCAGGGCGCCGTAACGAGGATCGAGGAAGAAGAAATCGTCGGCATTACCATCGCGCGTCGTGTCTGCATGCTTCCCGGCTAGCAGCATTTGACGTCTTAACCCATCGAATCGGCTCGTCACGTGACAACTTTAGATCCCGACGCAGCTCAGGGCGAGTCACGAGCTGATTGCCAATTCGCGCCGGAATTACCAACGATAGCGAGATCACATCTGGCATCAGCATGTGACCCATGCTACCGGCACTGAAGTTGCCAGCACTTCATTAGCACCTTCATCTCGAACGAAATGCCATGTGTTTTTATTTTTCATTCGAATTACAAATAATCTTCTAGCCATTCGACCAGATTGTCACGTGACAACAACATCTATCAGAAAATCCTTCTTTTCCTCCGATGCTTTTCTGGACTTTTTGGCAATAACTGCATATATTACGCAAAACTCCTTGGAGGAATTTAATGGCTTTCAAGATCGCCGTCAGTAATCAAAAAGGTGGTACTGGAAAGACCACCATCTCCGTCAATATCGCTGCAGCCTTCGAGGCGGGTGGCAACAAGGTCGCCTTGATCGATGCCGACCCTCAAGGCACATCGGTCAGATGGGTGACGAGCGGCGAAAATACGCTCCCGATGACAGTTCTGTCGTTGGCCCCCGCCGGCCGTGGCATTGGTGGCGAGATCAAGAAGCAGGATGCAAATTTCGATGTGATCGTCGTCGATTGCCCCGGCAACCTCGAAGACCCGCGCATCGCATCCGTACTCGAAGTCGCCGACTTCTGCCTCGTGCCGCTGTCGCCATCGCCGGCCGACCTGTACAGCACAGTCGCGATGATTCGTATGATCGAATCGATGCGTGCCGTTCGTAACCCGAATTTGTCTTCCGCACTGATGCTGAATAGCGTCAATGGAAAAACTAAAATGCGAGAAGAAATTTTAAAAATTCTAAGGGCTGAAGAAATAGGGGAGCATCTGCTCGACAGTCAGATCGCGCAGCGCGAGGTCTACCGGCAGACATTTGCCCTCGGCACCACGATCCATCATCACAATCGATACCTGAAGGGACTGAAGGAAGCCCGCGCGGAAATCGAGAGACTGGTCACCGAAATGGCCCAATACATCGCGTCGACGCGCGCTACCGGAGCCGCTCATGGCTAAGGACACATCGAAAGACAAGAAGCCGACCGGCAACCTGCATCTCGCAGCAGGCTTGCTGCGCGGGCTCGCACAGGAAAACGCAGCGCTGGAAACGCGCCTGCCCGAGCCGACGCCCGCGTCGAATCCTCCCGTCGAAGCCGCAACCCCCGTCATCTCGACCGCTGTCCCCGCATCCGACGCGCTCGATCTCGGTGCGCCGCAGAAGGTCGCGGTCAAGGACTGCATCCCGAACCCGTTCAACCCGCGCGTGTTCTATTCCGAGTCGAGCCTGCACGAACTCGCACTGACGCTGAAGCGGGAAGGGCAGATCGAGCCGATCAAGGTCACGCGTCTCCCGGAATTTCCCGGCAAGCTCGTCGTGATCGATGGGCAACGCCGCTTGCGCGCGACGAGCATCAACGGCGACGAAACGATCAATGCGACATTCCGCACGGACCACACGCCCGAGCAGCTCTACACGATCGCGTATCGCGCCAACCACGACCACGAACGCCAGACCATTTTCGACGATGCAGTCGCATGGAAGCGTCTCCTCGACGAAAAGGTATTCCCCGACCAGAACACACTCGCGGAGAAGATCGGCAAGGACAAGGCATCGATCAGCAAGACACTGTCGCTGAACGCACTGCCGAACACATTGCTCGAACGGATGGCCAGCGCGAACGATGTGGTCGGGCTGCAGGCCGCGTACTTCCTGAAACTGATTTTCGAGCGCCTGGGCGAACCGGCTGCCGACCGTCTGCTCACGGCGGTGATCGACCGGAAAAAGTCGGTGCGCGACCTCGAGAATTTCCTGCGCGCGCAGAGCGACGGCAACAAGAAGACGGGGCGCACGCGTTACAGCGTTCGCCACGATTTCGCGCTCGAATCACGCGCGATCGGCCAGCTGAAGACCTATCCGGACGGGCGTCTGGATCTGCAACTGAAGGGAGTCGATGCGTCCCACCAGGAAGCGCTCGCCGACCGGCTCAAGACCGTGATCGACGCATACGTCGCTGATCTGGCGGTAGCCGCGCAAAAATAAAAGAAGGCGTCCAAAGCAAAGGCCTCGCACCGGCATGGCACCGCGCTGCCGGATGAAGTCCGGTCCACGGCGCATGCCAGGCTGCGAGGCCTTGATCAGTTGGTCGCGAGGCTGCTTTTCAGCAGGAATTCCAGCAAGTCGTCCGAGGTCGGTTCGCCCCAGGTATCGAGCGCCAACCATCGGAAGAAGCTGGTTTGCGCCAGCTTGCTCGCCTTCTTCTTCGGCGACAGCGTGAGATCCTTCGAACCGGCCACCGTTTCGTTGTAGCGCTCGATCAGCTTGGTCTGGTCGTCGATCTCCAGCTCGCGGAAATACGCGCCGGCTTCCTCGACCTTCGCCGCCAGGTATTTGTCGCGAATCTGTTCCTGCTTGCTCTGCCCGGATTCCTTTGCCGGCGCGGCCGTTTCGGTCCCCTGCCCGTCGGCCAACGTATAGCCGTGCGTCAGCGCCTTGCGGAAATATGCGGCCACGTTGTCGACCGGCGCTGCGTTCTTCTTCGTAGTCCGATTGAGCGTATAGGCGATCGCCGCCTTGATGCGCTGCACGCCGTATTGCGTGATCAACCGGCGCGCTTCCGAACGCGGGATGCCGAACTTGGCGACCTCGTCGACGAGTGCTTCGTTCTTGACATCGCCTTCCTCGACCGTATCCGCGCTCTGCTTGCGCGTCACCTTGAACTGGACGGCCTCCACGCTGCGACCTGACTTGTGTTCGATCAGCTCGAGCGTATGGTCGGAAACTTCGTTCACCTCCTGAATGCACGGCACCAGGACCTTGCTCTTGAAGAGCTTGTACTCCTTGTACGACTGCGACGCCTTGTCCTGACCGAGAATGAGGTCGCGGAATTTCGGCAGCGGGATCTTTGCCGTGATGCCGATCCCCTCGTAGCGCACCGTGTTTTCCCAAAGGGCAAGCGAGTGCGAACGCCGAAACTCGCGCGCGATCCGCATATCGATGAGCGCATAGATTTCCGGATTGAGCAGCTCGCTGCGAATCTGGTCGGAGAAGCTGTACTTCAGCACCGATTGCTCGAGCTCGGCGCCGGCGAGCAGGCCCGACGCCTTCCACACCGTCGAGCGGTCCGCAGCAAGGTAGTCCCAGTTGACGACGGTACTGATCAGCGAGTTGACCGTATCCTTCACATACTTCGTGTTGTTGCTGTTCAACCCGCTCTCGTGCGACAGCGCGGCGATCGAGATCGAGAAGCTGGTCCGGCCGGGTTCGAACGCTTCCTGACGAAGGGCGTTCTTGATCAGCGAGCTGAACATCTTGCGCTGCTGCAGACCGATCTTTCCGGACTTCGGAGCGATATGAATTGCCTGGACCGCCTTGCGCAGCAGATCGGGGGGCTCGGGCGTCTGAAATAGCGAAACCTGCTTGTCGGAGCCTTTGATTGCGGGCTTGCGCGGCATCGTGATGTCCGGAGAAGGTGACCGTATTGATGGCGGACTTTATACCTTTTCGAGTTACCGGGCAATGCCTTCTTCTCCAGTATCACTTCCAATATCGCCGCTAAGGCCTCGTCTTAAAAGGAAAAATTCCATTTTTACGATTTGTGCGGAACCCCATATCCATCTACCTTTGCGCCAGAATCAGCTCCCAAAACCTGCTACCTGTGTGATCTGTAGCCAGAATCCGGCACGGGACTTGCCTAACTGAAGGTAGCCATTCATGGGAAATAATCCGGAGGAACGGGATCGGTGAACCCGATTCGTGGTGCCCTGCAACACGGTCTGCATTCCCCCATAACACGCTACCTTTAGCACATCCCATGAATGGTTACCTATCCAGATCCTCCAGCGCGGCGTTTTGCCTTCATCTGCGCTCGGCAGCCGAAAATACCTCCCATGAATGACTACCTTGGGATTTCCCCACAGAAGGTTACCTTTCCGCCGGCCTGATACTGTTTATGGGACCCCAGCTCCGAGGGGACAAGCAGGACTAGATCGTTCTGTCCGCGACGGCACCCATAAATGACTACCTGGAATCCATCCCATAACCGGCAACCCCACATGAAATGCTGTGCCCGCCACCATAGACGAATCAGCAAGGACGCACCATAAATGGGTACCAATAGATTCCCCCCATAAAAGGTTACCTGAGGCGTTTTTGGGCCAAAATCCCATAGCAGGCTACGCGTGCCCCATATCCACAACCCCCATTTCCCACAGCGCGGTACCCGATTCCCCAAATCCACAGACCTGAAACCCCATATCCTTCCGCCTGTGCCCCCATAAATGGGTACCGAACACCTGTCAAACCCTTGCCAGACAAGGCTGTGAGCCGCCTAAAAGTAGTTAAAGAAGTAAACGTGGTTTACCAAAGATGTAAACACACGCGTGCCTGTGCAGAAAAAGCAACCCCATAAACCGCTACCAAAGCGACCCCGTGAGGCTCGACGAGCACAGCAATTCTGGGCCTAAGGCCTGTGGAACCCTCGATCTCGGCCTTATTTTGCAAGCGTCCCAGGCCTAGCAAGGCTCCCCATGAAGGTGAGTACCTACTAACAAATACTCAAACGTAGAAACTTATGGGAGGAAATCTCCGCTTTCGGTCCCTAGGTTCCCATCTATGGGAACAAAAAAGGCACCCAGCGGTATGTTTCCCATCCGGGATTACCCGCAGGCTACGGCCACCGTGGTCAACAGCGGAGTGCCGCCGGTTCTCGTCATGGCAGTGAGAAATCATCGGAATTCATTCTCACGCGGTTTTTTTAGCGTCCGAGTCGGTGCTTCCGTGGAAAAGTCTTCGACTGTCACGTGTTGGTCTGTCTGGGGCTTTCTGCTCGATGACCCGTGCACAGACGAAATGGGCTGGCTCTTGATCCGCTCACTCTGCATCGCGGTTTTCTACCTTTGAACCGGCATCTGAATTGCCACCGTGTCCCGACCGGTGCGACGAAAACCCATCCCTGTGCCAAGCGAGACGCCGACCGGGCCCCTCGAACACAACAATCTCGGCAACTGCCTCGAACGTGAAGTTGGCGCCATCAATATGGCTCACCCTCATCGAACCCGTACTCGAATCCCGAAAATTCTCACCGCTGGAAGTTACCGTGTCCTGTAAAAGCTCACCTACAAGGCGTCCATCGGATGAACAAACCGTGCGCGCGACGCCCCCGCACCAGATGCGATCACCCGATGGAAAAGCTGTGAGGCACGCACGCAGCGCCTGATGTGTCGCCGTCCTTGCTGCATAGACTCGAGACTTTTCGCGACGTCAGCACGATGACAAGCGTCACGCATTCGCTCATGCGACCGTTAGCGTGGTGCCTGTGCCAGTCGTGAGCAAATGCCTGACGAAACGTTCACCTGGAGCGGCGGAGGTCGTCTCAACCTGCAAACGTCATCTCCCACATCTGGCGACGAATAGAACCGAACAGGTAGCCACGCGTGCGACGATCGGTTACCCGATCGTTCGTATCGTGTCGACGTGCGGGAAATGCGGCAGGCTCGGTACAGAATGAAGCGTGGTCGTTTATGGGAGGAACCGTCGTTCGCGCGACAGCGAATCACAACATGGCGCACAGGTTCGCGATTCCATCGCATATCCCGCTCGTGAGGCGACGATCGCGTTGCGCGAGCAGCAGATTCCACGGGTGAAACAGTCGACGTCGAGCGAGTGCGTAAAGTACCGAAATCGATCTCATCTTCATCGGCAATCTGCCCCGTATCGGTGGAACGATTCGCTTCGCCACGCGGTTGCCGCGGTCGTGCACGTTGCGTGGTTCCCGAGCACGATGCATCACCTGGCCCCTGCGAAACGCGGAGCGGACGGGCGTGGGACACATGACGATACGACGCCCCATACGTGTATTCCCAACAATGTATGCATGATGGCGCCACATTTTTTTCAACGCGGTTATGATGCAAAGGCCCTGACCGAGACATGAAGACCGATCAGGGGCAGGGGCGGTATCTCGATGTGCTTTCACTCCGTGACCAATCAGAAAAGAGAGTTCAGCGATGCGAATCCAGATCAAAAAACTGACGCTGGCTGCGACGGCAGCCGCGTTCCTCTTCGGCTCCGCCGCTCCGGTGTTCGCGCAGACCGACGCCAGTGCACCGGCTGCATCCGCCGCATCGGATGCGAAAGCCGCGAAACGTGAAGCACGCAAGGCAGCACGGGCAAAACGCAAAGCCGAACACAAGGCAGCGCGTGCGAAGAACAACGCCGAACTGAAGAAGCTCGAAGACGCTGGTTACAAGCCGGCGGCCAACGATCCGAACTATCCGCAGAATCTGCAGAACGCTGAGAAGAAGGCGGGCGAAGCCGCTGGCGCAAGCCAATAAGCGTTCCCCCCACGAGACAAACCCCGGCTCGCGCCGGGGTTTGTCGTTTCTGCTGCTGAAACGCGATGCGCGACCGGTCACCATGGAAGTGTGATATCCGAGTCAATTGATTCGATATCCTTTGTTTCTCGGTGAGATGAATGCCAACTCGATCCGTTTAGTCATCCTTCGCTACTTGAACGACATGCGCCATTCTGCTTGTTCAGTCTAAGAGGAATCCTACGGATTACAACAGATCTCAGGATGAGTCACGAGGCGAAAACCGATCATGCGCGAACAATATGGCTCCGCGCAATGGAACACGAAACCCCGCATCAATCGAGCTGGTGCGCATTGCGCAACGACTGGTCGCCGACATACCGACTTGATCAGCGCCGCGCGTCCGCCGTTGCGTTCCCCGTTGCTTTCAGCCAATCCTTGAATGCCCGCACGGCTTCGTCTTCCGCGCGCGCAGCCGCCACGTAAGTGAAATAGCGCCACGGCGGTAGTGCCGGTTCGCTGAACGGCTGCACCAGCCGGCCTTCGGCGATGTCGTCCGCGACGAGGGCGATCGGCCCCATTGCGACGCCGAGGCCGTCGAGCGCGCCTTGCAGCGTCAGATAGAAATGCTCGAGCGTGAGCGAATGCCGCGGCGCCAGATTCGCGTGCCCGGCCGCCGCGAGCCACTCGGGCCACATACCGGGGTACGTCGCCGCATGCAGCAGCGTGAAGCCGGCGAGATCGGCCGGCGTACGCAACGGCCGACTCTCGAGCAACTTCGGCGCGCATACAGGCAGCCGGATTTCGGATAGAAACTCCTCGGCAACATATCCGTCGATCGCCTGCGGGCCGCCGCGGACGATCAGGTCGACCTTGTCGCGCAACTTCTCGATGGGCTCGTTCGACGTCGACAGCCGCACCTCGATGGCCGGATGCGCAACCTGGAACGACGACAGCTTCGGCACGAGCCAGCGCAGTGAAAACGTCGCGGGCGCGCTGACGCGCAGCACGCGCTGCTGCCCCTGGCCGAAATGCTGCGCGGTGGCGAGCGCGATCCGGTCGAACGAGGCACCGACCTCGGCAAGGTACATGCGACCGGCGTCGGTCAGTTCGACGCGCCGGTTGTGGCGCTCGAACAGCGGTCGGCCAAGCCATGCCTCCAGTTGCTGAACGTGCCGGCTGATCGCGCCATGCGTCACGCACAGCTCGTTGGCGGCGAGCGTGAAACTGCCGAGGCGGGCCGCGGCTTCGAACGCGCGCAGCGAATTCAGTGGAGGGAGTCGTCGGGCCATGTATCGTTTCGCGTGAAATTTACTCACACGAATGCTCAGATTTAATCGTTTGATCGGGTGATCCTGCTCCGCCAATATGGCACACAAACGGCCGATGTGGCCGGAATGTGTGTCTGGATTTCTCACATGGAGTATGGAGCATGCCGAACGTGGTGGTGGTGGGCGCCCAATGGGGTGACGAAGGCAAGGGACGCGTCGTGGACTGGCTGGCGGTGCAGGCCGATCTCGTCGCACGCTACAACGGCGGCCACAACGCGGGGCATACGCTGGTCGTCGGCGACAAGACGTACAAGCTCGCGCTGCTGCCGAGCGGCATCGTGCGCGGCAAGCGCGGCGTGATCGGCAACGGCGTGGCGCTCGATCCGGAAGCGCTGCTGGCCGAGATCGGACGGATGGCCCAGCTCGGGCTGTCGGTGACGCCGGACAATCTGTCGATCGCGGAGAATGCCACGCTGGTCCTGCCGATTCACCGTGCGATCGACCAGGCGCAGGAGCGTCTGCGTCGAGAACCCATCGGCACCACGCTGCGTGGGATCGGGCCCGCTTACGAGGACAAGGTCGGGCGCCGCGGTCTGCGGGTCGCGGATCTGGCGGAGCCGGGCCAGCTTGCCGACAAGCTCGACGTGCTGGTCGATCACCACAATGCATGGTTCCGCGGCCTGGGGCTCGAGCCGTGCTCGCGCGACGCGATGCTGGCAACGCTGATCGACATCGCGCCGAAGATCCTGCCGTTCGTGCGTCCCGTGTGGACCGACCTCAACGACGCGAACGACCGCGGCGCGCGCATCTTGTTCGAGGGCTCGCAGGCCGTGATGCTCGACATCGACTGGGGCACGTATCCGTTCGTGACGTCGTCGGGCACCGTTGCATCGGCCGCGGCGGCCGGCACGGGCCTCGGCGCGTCCAAACTCGGTCACGTGCTGGGTGTGACCAAGGCGTACGCGACACGCGTCGGCGGCGGACCGTTCCTCACCGAACTGACCGACGCCACCGGCGAAGCGCTGCGCGCGCGTGGCCAGGAGTTCGGCGTCAACACGGGCCGGCCGCGCCGCTGCGGATGGCTCGACGCCGCGCAGTTGCGGCAGGCGGTGCGGATTTCGGGCATCGATTCACTCGCGCTCACCAAGCTCGACGTGCTCGACGGCGTCAAGTCAATCCAGCTGTGCGTCGGCTACGAACTTGACGGCGCACGTGTCGACCATCTGCCCGCGAGCGTCGATGCGCAGGCGCGCGCAACGCCCGTCTACGAAACGTTCCCCGGGTGGGACGGCACCGTGAAGGGTGTACGTGAGCGCGCGGCGTTGCCGCGTGCCGCACGGGATTTCATCGCGCGCGTCGAGGCGATCGCGGGCGTGCCGGTGTCGATGATCACGACCGGCGCCGAGCGCGACGACACGATCGTGCTGCGCAATCCCTTCGACCCGATCTGAGCGCGACGCTACACGCGCGATGTGTGCCCCGGCAGGCCGCGATGCGGCCTGCAACGATCCAGTGCCGGTCGTCCTTCGACATGCGGCGCTGCATGAGCGATCGCCCGCCGATGCGGCGCACGGCAAACTGGACACGTCTGCACCGCTGCGGTACTGTTCCGCACAATTCGCGCCAGACCGGAACGTGCCGGGGCGGGCGCCGCTGCAAGGCGATTTCAATCCCGGGGACATGTCGATGGACACGTTACAGATGATGCGCATTTTCGTCCGGGTGGCGGAGGAGGGCAGCTTCACGAGCGCGGCCCAGCGCCTGGATATCACCACTGCCTACGCATCGCGTTCGGTCGCGCAACTCGAAACGCACCTGCGCACCCGTCTGCTCAACCGGAGCACGCGCCGCATCGCATTGACGGATGCCGGACAGCGCTATCTCGACCGCTGCCAGCGCATCCTCGGCTATATCGACGAAGCGGAAGCCGAGGCGGCCGACGCGCAGGTGAAGCCGTCGGGCCGCTTGCATGTGCATGCGACGACCAGTTTCGGTCAGGCCTACCTGGTGCCCGCGGTGGTGCGATACCGGCAGCGTTATCCGTCGGTGGCCGTCGAGCTCACGCTGTCGCAGCACGTGCCCGACATCATCGACGAAGGCTACGACGTGTCGCTCCAATTGAGCGCGACGGAGCTGCCCGACTCGGGGCTGGTGTCGCAGCGGCTCGGCGATGTGCACAGCGTGCTGTGTGCGTCGCCGGCATACCTGAAGGAACGGGGCACGCCGCGCACCGTGCGCGATCTCGAATCGCATGCGTGCCTGCAGATCGTCACGCCGATTTTTCCGCGCGACCGGTGGCATCTCGACGGCCCCGATGGTCGCGAGACGTTCGAACTGCCGCTGCCGGATTTCCAGGTCAATATCGCCGATGCGCTCGGCGCCGCATTGCGCGCCGGTCTCGGGATCGGCTCATTGCCGATGTCGACCGCGGTGCCTGCTCTGGCGAGCGGTGCGCTGGTTCGCGTGTTGCCCGAGTACCGGCTGCAGAAGCTGACGGTCTACACGCTGTATGCGTCGCGCCAGTACCTCGACGCAAAGATCCGCACGTTCGTCGATTTCCTGCGCGAATGCGTGCCCGAAATGTTGTCCGCCGACGAGGCGGCGCTGCGCGGTTCCTGCGAGTCCTGAGCGAAGGCGGACAACGAGTGCCGGGTTAAATGACCCGGCATTCGCAAACGCGGTCCGTGAATCGACGTTTGGCCGTGCAGGATATTTTGCACACCGAACTTGATGACGAGGGCGCAGCCGAGCTTTCGAAACTGAGGTGTATTGCGGAGCCGGCCGTGGCACTCGCATTCCGTCGTGCGCGCTTCGGTGTCGAACCCGTGACGCGCGAGATGATCGCATAACGAATTCGCTCCATAAAACGACAACGCCACGATTGCAAGGTCGTGGCGTTCGCTTCATGTGCATCGCAGCCCAGCAGCGGTGGAGATCCGCTGCGACATTACTGCTGCTTGTCCCAGAGCGTGCGCCCGAAGAACGTGAGTGTGCGATCCCACGCGATCTGCGACCACACTGGATCGAACTGCGTGCCGCCGATGCGGCCCGGGCCGACAGCCGTTTCGTTCGCGAACGCGTGATGCGCGAGATAGCGGTGGAATTCGACGTCGACCTTTGCGCCGGTCAGCTTCTTCTCCAGCGCATCGACCTGTTCGATCGCGAAGAACGCATCCTGCGTGCCCCAGTGGCCCATCAGCGGCACCTTGATCTTCGACGGATCGAGGTAGTCGAGCGGGGGGAAGCCGTACCAGGTGACACCGGCGTCCGCATCGGCGAACTGCAGCGACAGCAGCGTGAGAGCGCCGCCCATGCAGAAGCCGGTGATCGCCACGCGCGACGCGCGCGTCTTCAGGTATTGCACCGCGCCGGGAATGTCCTGCGATGCAGCATCGCCGAAATCGAGGCCCGTCATCAGGTGATGCGCTTCTTCCTCCTCGACCGTCGACTTGCCGCGATACAGGTCGGGCACGAGCGCGATGTAGCCGCAGCGCGCGAGGCGATCGGCGACGCCGCGGATCTGGTCATTCAGGCCCCACCACTCCTGAATGACGACGACGGCGGGTGCACCTTCGGTCTTTTCCGGCGTGGCGAGGTAGCCCTGCAGTTCCTGGCCGTCCGGACGGCGAAACGTGATCATGGAACCGGATGTTTGAGACATGAAACCGCTCCTTTTCGAAAAATGCGATGAGTGCGGCATCGGATCGGCCAGCGAGTGGGTATGCCCGGTGAGTCGAGGCTTCGCTCGCGTTCGCTTCGGCCGGCGCCGACCACGCGGCCATTCTATGCGCAAACGCCGGCGGTCTGCGCGAACAGCGCGTTGCGGCGGCCGATCCGCGCCCACGCGTCGGTCGGGCTGCGTGCAGCGCGCATGTCGCGTGCACCGAAAGCGAAACACCCCGCCCCGGTGAACGGGAGCGGGGTGCTTCGTCGGCAGCGGGCGTATCGCGGTATGCGCAGCGTGCGGCGGTCTTACTGACCGAAATAGACCGAGTCGTGAGCGTTCTGCTTGACCGCGATCGCGCGGCCAGTACGCACGCCGGCCGCAGCCTGTGCGCCGTAACCCGTTGAGTCGCTGTTCGTCACGCGTGCCTGTGCGGTCTGCAGCGCATTCGGATAGTGGACGTCGGACACTTCCGGCTTGTACCCGGCCTGTTCGAGCTGGACGAGTTCTGCGCGGACCTGAGCGCGCGTCAGTTGATTCGACGGGTTCGACTGGGCGAATGCGCCAAGGGATGCGGACAGGGCGGCGGCAGCGGCGACTGCGTAGATGAACGACTTCATGGTGACCTCCGGTTTTCGTAGATTTTGCGCTTCGCTGGTTGAGCTGAGCGGTTGATTGCATCGTAGCGATCGCGATACCGGTCGGAAATACGCGTTCCAGCGAATAATTATTGCAACTGGGTAAACGATTCAAGGGCGAATGGGGTTTTGTCTGATGATTGTTGGTGTGCATGATGGCGGTCGCGGGTTGCAGTTGGCGCAGCATCGTCGGCGGACCGGATGATTCGCAAGGCATGTTGGCGCAGAACCGATGGGCGGGCGCGTTCCGGGAGGGCGACCGCAGGCCAATCCCGTCGGTAGATGGTCAAATTGAATCGGATACCGAAGTATCGATGGCGGGCACGGAAATTCGCTTGCCCAATTGCTTTGCAATTGAGACGGGGCAGGTGTCGCTCTGCCGATGGCTATTCATCAGAAAAATTGTTACGTGACAACTTCATGACGTCAGCGAGCGGTTTGATATATGTGATTTCGCGATTTCCGCTCCACGGCGAATCTTCAACCACGCGTGATGGGGCAGGGCCGCGAGCAGGAAAGCCGCATCGCCGCCACCAGGAACTGCCGCCCGCCGGGTGGCCGCCAACCGAATTCGCCTGTATTCGGCAAAACGCCTATAATGATTGGGCAAATTGCCGGAGAAGAGCCATGAGTACGATCGCGTTTCATCCGTCGGGCGTCGCGCACCCGCGCCAGGCCGAGTTCACGATCCTCGAGCAGCTGCTCGCGATTCGCGTGCGCTCGGGCGCCGATCTCGCCGAGCTGGCGAGCGCGCGCGTCGACGTCGCGGTGATCGACCGGCTGTCGGAGCGCGGCCTGAAGTCCGATGAACTCGCTTTCATCATCCCGCGGCGTACCCTGAGCCATCGCCGCCAGGCACACGAGCGCCTGTCACCGGAGGAATCCGACAAGGCGATCCGGCTGGCGCGCATCGTCGCGCAGGCAACGGCCACGTTCGGCGACCAGGACAAGGCGATGGCGTGGCTGCGCAACGGGCTCCAGCGCTTCGGCGGACGCACGTCGCTCGACATGTCGAGCACCGAGCATGGTGCGCGACTCGTCGAAGAAGCCCTCACGCAGATCGACGAGGGGTATTTCGCTTGACGACGCTGTGGCGGATCAGCAATTACGCGGACCTGAAAGGCGTCGGCGGATTGCGGGCCGGCGGGCGCTGGCATTTTGCGGGGCAGCCCGTCGTCTACCTCGCCGAGCATCCGGCGCTCGCGCTGCTCGAGACGCTCGTTCACTTCGAAATCGCCACCGTCGCGCAATTGCCGAGCGGATACCAGTTGCTTCGCATCGAGGTGCCTGAATCGGTGGACGTTGCCGAGATCGCGGATGGCGATGCGCCGGCCGACTGGCGAGAGAACGTCGACTGGACCCGTAGTGCCGGGACCGAGTGGTTGCATACGCAACCGAGCGCCTTGCTGCGCGTCCCGAGCGTCGTCGTGCCGCACGCGCATAACTTCCTGTTGAATCCGCTGCATCCTGCCGCATCCGACATCCGCATCGCGGAAGTCATTCAGTCTCCGTATGACACCCGCATTCTGCGGCTGATCCATTCGAACAAGAGCGAATAGAAGTGGCCGCACGTCGTTGCGTGCACAACGCCGATCAGCATTCCCGCGCGCGCGGTCGGCGCCCGCATCGGGTGCCAGCGTCAGCCTGATTCGCGTGACCGTTGTGTTGCGCAGCACGCGCGGACTCAGGTCGGTTGCGTGAAAGCCGCTCGCGCGCAGCTCGAAGGCGCCGACGATCGTGCCGGTCTGCGAGTCGCAGCGGGCACGGCGCTGCGCGTCACCGACATGGAACATGAAGGCGGTGCATGGCAGAAACGATCGACGAACGGAACGACCACGCATCGTGGCAAGGGGCCGGGATTTTTCGATTTCCTCGGTGATGTCGATTGCGGTCGCGCGCTGACCAGCCGCGAGGCGGAGCCGTTCGACGTCTGCTGGATGATGGCATTCGACAAAATCGACAGCGATCCCGGCGTGCATGTCCGACGACATCGAGCCGATCGCGAGAAGCCGATTATCTGGCTGCACCGACGGCTGGCCGACACACGTTCTTTGGGATGCCTACAGGAATGGTCGCTTTCCGTGCTAGCAGATACTTCGTGCGCCGATGCGCCGATGCAGGCCATCGAGCGACGCCAATCACGCGCCGAGCGCGATGTTTGTCAAACAGTGTGAGTCAATCGTCAGCATTTGCAACTGAAGTAACAGTCCCCGCAATTCGATGGTTTTGGACGTTGGCGCGGCTACATTAGCTCCACCTGCCGCACGTCGCGGCGAGGCATGCGACCAGCCGCACGAAGGCGGCCCGCAGCAACAACGTCTTTGGGGAGAATGACCATGAACAAGATTCGCACGATTCTGCTTGGTGCCGCGCTGACGGCAATCGCATCGGCTGCTTTCGCACAAACGGCGCAGACGGGCGCGGAAGGTTCCGCCGGCGTCGGCGCACAAGTCCAGACGCCGCTGCTCGGCGGTGGTGTGGGCGTGCAGGCAGGTGCAGGCGCGAATGCCGCGGGCTCGGGTTCGGGCGCAGGCAATCTCGTCGGCGGTGCGCTGAACGGCGTGGGCAAGACGGTTGGCGGTGTCGGCTCGGCAGCGGGCAACGCGGTCGGTGGCGCAACGCAGGCAGTTGGCTCGGCAGCCGGCTCGGCGAAGGATGCCGCGGCATCGGCCGTGCACGCGACGAAGTCGCACGTGAAGCATGTCGCGAACTCCGCGAAGAGCCACGTGCAAGGCGCGGTGTCGACGGCGGGTGATGTCGCAGGCGGCGCGAAGGCGAAGGCCGGCGAAGCGCTCGAGGGTGCGACGAACGCGGTGCAGGGCGGCGCTTCGGTCGGCGTGAAGGGTTCGGCGTCGGCACAAGGCGGCGCGCTGTAAGCGATACGCTTCCCGCCAAGGCCCGGCCCGCTTCGATGCGGGCCGGGCTTTTTTCATTGGGCGTGCCGCGCATCGTGGTCGCGTTGGTATGCCGTGGATCGAAACAGGCGGTCCGCACACCCTCTGCCCATTGCCTGCCCGCCGTGCTTAAATATCGAGGTTCCCGATCGCCGGGCCGCCCTCGGGCGACGCAGGTCGATTCAGGCAAGCATGTCCGATCGGCATCGTGACGACAGACGACTCCAAAGTGCCGCCCCGGCCTGCCCGGCGTGGTCCGATAACATTCCGAGGCATCACGATCATGACCATCCTGTTCCGTCTTCTCGCGCTCGCCTGCGTGCTGTGGCTCGCGGCGTGCGCGTCGCCGCCCCCGACTGCCGCGAGCGCACCGGCCAGCCAGGATGCCGGCGAACGTCGCGGGCTCGGCACCGCGTGGGGCGAGTCGGTGCATTCCGAAACCCGCAAGGTCGATTTCAAACGCGCGGATCCGACGACGCCGACGGATCTCGCGTCGGTCTACTACAACGATGCACTGCCCGGGCATCCGCCCGCGTCGCGGATTCGCCGGTTGCCGACGCGCGTCGCGCTCGCGAACGGCGACATCGCGTTGTCGTTTACCGACGAGAAAGGCGTGCCGCTGCGTCTCGCGCACAGCGACGGCCGCTGGCACATGGCGGGCGTCGAAGGTGCACGCTACATGATCGTGCTGCACAACCAGGGGCGCCGCGCGTTCGAGGTCGTGTCGACGGTCGACGGGCTCGACGTGCTGTCGGGGCGGCCGGGTAGCTATGCGAACGGTGGCTACGTGCTGTATCCGGGCCGTACGCTGACGATCGAGGGTTTCCGCAGGAGCCGCGATGAAGTCGCCGCGTTCCGCTTCGCGTCGGTGCCCGACAGCTACGTCGCGAATTCGAAGTACGGCGATACGGCGAACGCCGGCGTGATCGGCGTCGCGCTGTTCGCACAGAAGGAAAGCGATGAGGAGGCGTTGCGTCGCAATGCGAATTCGTTCCCGGGCAACGACGACGGCTTTGCGCCGCCACCCGCGCCGCGCGGCGAGTGACACGCACGGGACGAATGTCGCGGGTGCCGTCGGCCGTCGACTTCGGAAGATCATCCGAGGCATCGCGACCGCCGTGTTTCGGGGCGCAGGTTCGTCGAGGCTGCGCGATCACGCGCGGATTGAGGGCGTGGGGTCGTGCACCTTCCCGACGCCCGCTTTCAGGTACCATCCCGACCCGCTGGCGACGGGTGGCATCATCGCCCGGACAAGAGTTGCATCGCGACTATGCAACGGCGACGGTCCGGTTCGTACCTCGCCCGCGTTGCGTCGCTCGACGGCGCACAATGCTTGTCGACATCGCCCCTTCGTCCTGAAACAGAGGAATCTTCGTGAAGTTCATCCACGCGGCAGACATTCATCTTGACAGCCCGTTGCACGGCCTGAGCGCGTATCCCGACGCGCCGGCCGCGCAGTTGCGCAACGCGTCGCGCGAGGCGCTGCGGCAGCTCGTGGATCGTGCGATCGAAGAGGCGGTCGCGTTCCTTGTGATCGCCGGCGACCTGTACGACGGCGACTGGAAGGACCACAACACCGGCATTTTCTTCGGCCAGCAAATGGGTCGCCTGCGCAAGGCCGGCATTCGCGCATTCGTGCTCGGCGGCAATCACGATGCCGAAAGCGAGATGACGAAGAAGCTGACCTTGCCCGACAACGTCACCGTGTTCGGCCATCGCAAGCCGGAAACCCATCGGCTGCCGGAATTCGACGTCGCGCTGCACGGGCAGAGCTTCAAGGACAAGGCAGTCGTCGACAATCTCGCGATCGGCTATCCGGATCCCGTGCCGGGCCATTACAACATCGGCGTACTGCACACCGCGCTCGAAGGCTATGCGGCGCATGCGAACTATGCGCCGTGCACGCTGGCGGAACTGCACGCGAAGGGCTACGACTACTGGGCGCTCGGTCACGTGCACGAGTTCCAGCAATGGTCGGGGCCGTCGACCGTCGTGTTTCCCGGCAACCTGCAGGGTCGCCATATCCGCGAGACGGGCCGCCGCGGCGCGGTGCTCGTGACGGTCGAGCAGGGGCGCACGCAGGTCGAGCGCCTGTACCTCGACGTGCTGCGCTGGGAAGCCCTGTCGGTCGACGCATCCGATTGCTTCACGGTCGCCGACCTGTCGAGAAAGATCGGCCAGTCGCTGGAGGCGCTGTTGACCGTCGACGGTCACGTGCCGCGCGCGGTGCGCGTGACGGTCACGGGGCGCACGCCCGCGCACGGTCTTTTCTTCGGCCGCGCGCCGCAATTGCGCGCGGAGGTGCTGAACCAGATCGGCATCATCGGCAACGAACGGCTGTGGCTGGAGAAGGTTCGTCTCGCGACATCCGCACCCGAGCAGCCGCAGGGCGAGAGCGAGCAGCTCGAGGCGCTGGAGGATCTGAAGCAGATCCTGGCCGACGCCGCGCACGATCCGGATTTTCTCGCGCTGCTCGAACGCGACCTGAAGCCGTTCGTCGGCAAGGTGCGCAGCGACGTGAAGGAAGAGGTGCCGCTGCTGACGATGGCACGCGCGGGCGAACTCACGGCGCTGGTCGAGCAGGTCGGTCCCGCGTTGCTCGCGCGGTTGGCGAGGGGGGAATAAGCGATGCGCATCAGCCAGCTCGATCTGATCAAGTACGGCAAGTTCACCGACGAGACGCTGCGCTTTCCGTCGGCCGGGCAGGATTTTCACGTGATCGTGGGGCCGAACGAGGCCGGCAAGTCGACGATCCGGACGGCCGTGTCGGAACTGCTGTTCGGGATGAAGCTGCAGACGCCGCTCGACTTCCTGCATGCGACGCCTGACCTGCGGATCGGCGGTGTGCTGGAGGGCGGCACCGGCGCGCTCGCATTTCATCGCGCGCGCGGGCGCAGCCCGTTGCGCACGCCCGCCGACGACAAGCTCCCGGACGACTACCTCGCGGCCATCCTCGACGGCGCGACGCGCGAGTTTTTCGAGCAGATGTTCGGGCTTGATCATGGGCGGCTCGTCGACGGCGGCCGGAGCATTCTCGATGCGTCCGACAAGCTCGGCCAGGTGCTGTTCGAATCGGCGGCGGGTGTCGGCACGCTCGGGCCCGTGCGCGAGGAGCTCGACGCGCGTGCGGGCGAGCTGTGGGCGCCGCGACGCAGCGGCAGCGCGTTCGCGCAGGCCGAGACGTCGTTCAACGAAGCGGTCGGCGAACTGAAGGCGGTCCAGGTGCGCACGCGTGACTGGGTCGATCGCAAGGAGGCGCGCGACGCGGTCGAGCAGGAGATCGAGCACGCGCGCGTGGAGCAACGCCGCCTCGAAGCGCTGCGTTCGAAGCTCGAGCGTGTGCGGCGGCTGGCGCCATACCTGAAAGAACTGACGATCAAGGAAGCGGCGCTTGCCGAACTGGGCACCGTCGTCGAGTTGCCGCCGACCGCGTATGCCGACTTGCTGAAAGCGCAAGGCGACCTTGCCGCAGAACAGAAGGTGCTCGAGGAGCGTCGCACGGACCTGCTCGCGAAACGGCAGGCGCGCGATGCGATCGATCCGGACGCCGATGCGCTGGCGCTCGAAGGCGACATCGAAGCGCTCGACCGGTTGCGCGGCGCATGTATGAATCACGCTCAGGATCTGCTGTTGCTCGGCGCGGACGTGGAGCGGCATCTGACCGCCGCGGGCTCCGCGGCCGCGCAGCTCGGCTGGCCGACCGACGAGGCGTCGCTGCGCGCGGCACTGCCGACCGCGCTGTCGCTGAAGACTGTCGCGAATCTCTTGCGCGACCACGGCGCGCTGCATCAGGCGCTGGCCGGTGCGCGGGAATCGCTCGACGAACGCATGCAGGAACTCGCGCAGGCGCAGGAACAACTCGCGCGTCTGTCTACCGTCGATGTGCCGGAAGTGCTTCGTGCCGCGCTCGCCGATGCGCAGGGGTTTCGCGGCAGCGGCCAGCGCGAACTGGCGCTCGAGCGCGACATTGCCGCCGCCGAGCGCACGCTCGCCGACGCGCTCGATGCGCTCGGCCAGTGGCGCAGGCCGGTCGACGCGCTGCGTGTGCTCGACGTGCCGTCGGCGGCGCGGCTCGGTGCGCTGCTCAACGAAGCAAGCGAGCGCGCGAGCGCGGCGGCCGCCGCGCGCGATGCACGGGACGGCGCGCAGGAAGAATACGAGCGGCTCGAACTGCAGGAGAGACATTTCGCGGAGACCCACAAGGTCGTCACCACTGCCGAAGTGCTGGCGGCGCGCGCGCGTCGCGACGGCGCGTGGGGCGACATCCGCAACGGCGTGGTCGATCTGGCAACGGGCGCGCCGGCCGTCGACGATGCGATCCGCCTCGCCGACGAACTCGTCGACGCGCAGCTCGGCGCCACGCAAGCGGCGGCGACGCTGCAATCGCTGCGTCAACAGGTCGAATCCGCGCGTGCCGTGTTGATGCGCCGGCAGGCGGCCATGGACGAGCGCGAACGCGAGCTCGCCGCGCATCGCGACGCGTGGTCCGAACTGGCGACGACGGCCGGCGTGCCCGGCATGCCGCTGGCGGCGATGGGCGATTGGCTCGCGAAGCGCGACACGGTGTTTGCCGCGCAGTTCGAACTTGACCGCCAGCGCCGCGAATTCGCGACGATCCGCGATGCGCGCGCCGGCGCGGAAGCCGCGTTGCGTTCGGCGCTGCGCCTGGTCTCGCGCGGCGTTGACGCCGACGGGTTGGCGGCGCTCATCGCGATCGCCGAGACGTTCGTGCAGTCGGCGGAGAAGACGCTTGCGCAGAAGGACAGCCTCGAGGACCGCGCGCGCGAAGCCGAACGCGGATGCGCGACGGCCCGTTCGCGCGCGGGTCAGGCCCAGGCCGCGTACGATGCGTGGCAAGCACAATGGCGCGACGCGCTCGCCGACGCGAAGCTGTCCGTGAACGCGGTGACGCTGGCTGCGGCGGAAGGGGCGCTCGGGCTCGCGAATGCGGTGACGGACGAGCTGGCCGCCGCCGATGCGCCGCGCAACCGGATCGCCGCGATTCGTGCCGAGCTGGCTGCGCTCGAGGCCGGCGCCCGGCGGCTGGCCGAAGCGCTCGAACCCGAATGGCTGGCGAGCGGCAACTGGCTGGACGTCGCGCGCCGGTTGACGATGCGCGTGGCGGCCGCACGGGAAACCGCGCGTGCAATCGATCGTGCCGACGACGCGGTGCGGCAGGCCGAGGGCAAGGTCGCCGATGCCGCCGCCGCGGTGGCGGGTGCGGACGCACGCATTCAGCCGTTGCTGCAACTGGCCGGCGTCGCGTCGATCGACGCGGCGCTGCCGCTGGCCGAACGATCGGATCGGCAGCGCCAGCTTCGACAGGCCGTCGATGCCGCGAAGGAGGCACTGGTACGCGACGGCGACGGGTTGTCCCAGTCGGCCGTCGAGGCCGAGGTCGCGGAACAGGACATCGCCGACGTGCCCGCGCATCTCGAAGCGGTGAAGCAGTCGCTTGGCGACATCGGCACGCGTCTGAACGCGCTCGCGCAACAGCAGGTCGTCGCCCAGCAGGCATTCGGCGCGATCGACGGCCAAGCGAACGCGGCCGTGGCCGAGGCGAAGCGGCAGGAAGCGCTGGCCGCGATGGGCGACGCGGCTGAACAATATCTGGAAGCAGCGACCGCGAGCCGTCTGCTGAAGTGGGCGACCGATCGCTATCGCGACCAGAAGCAGGGGCCGATGCTGCGCCGCGCGGGCGAGATTTTCGCGGGGCTGACGCTGGGCGAATTCGCGCGGCTGACCGTCGACACCGAACGGACGCCGCCTGCGCTGTACGCGCGACGCACGAAGGGCACGTCGGTCGAGGTCGCCGGCCTGAGCGAAGGGACGCGCGATCAGTTGTTTCTCGCGCTGCGGATCGCGGCGCTCGAATTGCAGCTCGCGAGCAGGACCGCGCTTCCGTTCGTTGCCGACGATCTGTTCATCAACTTCGACGATGCGCGCGCGAAGGCGGGACTCGAGGCACTGCGCGATCTGTCGACGCGAACCCAGGTGCTGTTTCTGACGCACCACGATCACTTGCTGCCGCTCGTGCGCGATGTGTTCGGCACGCAGGTGAACGTGGTGGAGCTGGAGCGCGAGGCGGCTGGCGCATGACGGCGCGCGGCCCGATGTTCCGATATGTGGGAATGGTCATCGCGTACAGGTAGTATGTGCGGTTCCGAAACGCACGCGACCGGTTCAGCCGGTCGCGGGTCCGGCCACACGAGGGATCAACATGAACAAGCTGGTAGCTGCCATCGCGTTCGCGGCGGACAAGCATCGCAATCAGCGGCGCAAGGACGACGAGGCATCGCCGTACATCAACCATCCGATCGCGCTGGCCGCCGTGCTGGCCAACGAAGCCGGCATCGAGGACGAGCGCGTGATCGTCGCGGCGGTGTTGCACGACACGATCGAGGATACGGAGACCACCGAGCAGGAGCTGCTGCGGCTGTTCGGCAAGGACGTCGCCGACATCGTGATGGAAGTCACCGACGACAAGTCGTTGCCGAAGGACGAGCGCAAGCGCCTGCAGGTCGAGCATGCGGCGACCATCAGCCGGCGCGCGAAGCTCGTGAAGCTCGCCGACAAGATCTGCAACCTGCGTGACATCACGCGGCATCCACCCGCTGACTGGCCCCTCGAGCGCAAGCAGGCGTACTTCGACTGGGCGAAGTCGGTCGTCGACCGGATGCGCGGCGTGCATCCGGGCCTCGAAGGGATCTTCGACGCCGCGTACGACGCGCGGCCGGCGGACTGACGCGCAGCCATGCAGGCGGCCCGATCCCGCTCCCGATCAGTCGCGCGGTCGTTGCCCGCGGTGGCGGGCGTCGACGTGGGCGGCGACAAGAAGCGATGCGATCTCGTGATCTTGCGCGGCGCGACGATCGTTTGCCGCGCGGAGCGGATCGCGCCCGAAGCGCTGCCTTCGCTGTGTATCGAGCATGACGTGGTGGCGGTCGGCGTCGACGCGCCGAGCCTTTGGTGGACGGGCAGCGGACGCCGGGCTGCCGAGCAGGCGCTCGCGCGTGAACGGATCTCGTGTTTCCCGACGCCATCGCGCGAGCAGGCCGTGGCCAGCACGTCGGGCTTCTTCGACTGGATGTTCATGGGAGAGCGCGTCTACCGCGCGCTGGCCGACGCCTATCCGCTGCTGACCGAAGCGCGCTATGCCGGCGGGCGCGTGAGCTTCGAGACTTATCCGTATGCGATTACCTGTGCGTTGCTTGGCAAGGCGATCGCGTCGGCGAAGCAGAAACGCAACCAGCGCCGGCAATTGCTGACCCAACTCGGGATCGACGTGTCGACACTGCGATCGGTCGACGCGCGGGACGCGACGTTGTGCGCATTGACCGCGCAATACGTGATCGACGGAAACGCGCACGCGTACGGCGATGCGGAAGGCGGGTATATCCGTGTGCCGATCGTCGGGGAGACGATCGTTCTCGATACGCTCTAGTCACGGACCGCGGCTTGCCGATACGCGTGAACCCGCGACGGGAAGGTGAGCTCTTTCGGGAGACGTGTCGGACATGTCGATGTCGAGGTGTCGAGCAGCGACAGCCGGTCGGCATGTGCGGGGCAGCTGGCGTGCGCAACATGCAACATATATGCAATTGACGCACCGCGCGCCTCTTGGCCGGGATGCTCAGTCTTCGAGAATGGACTTCGGCACGCTGGAGAGATCGCAGGCAGCCGCTTGTTCGAAATAGCCTTGCGCATCGTCGATCATCACGACCGCGACGTCGATCAGTTCGTCGAGTCGCTGCAGCAGCGATTCGCGCCATTCGATGTCTTCGTCGCGCTCGGGCGTTTTGTCGAGCTGCTCGATGATCGAGTCGGCCGTCTGCAGGAAGGGGATCGCCTGTTGATAGTTTTCGATCGAGACCATCGCTGCGTTGCGCGCGCCGACGAGTCGTTCACGATGCTCGTCCGCCAGATCGGACACGCCGCTGATGCGCGGCAGGACATTCGAGATGCGTTGCAGGAGCGGCGGGACCTGTTCTTCGAGCATGACGGCGCGCTCGCGCAGCGCGGCGTATTCATCGCGGAGATCGGCGTCGCCGGATTGAGTGGTGCTGTCCATCGTCGGTATGAGTGCGTTGTTCGATCGCGGCATGATACTCGACGACGTGCGCTCTCTTGTTTGTGCCGTGGGGTGGTGTCCGGCGCGAGGCAAATGCGGAGCGCGGTTGAACAGAGGGCGTATGCAATCTCCTGTATAGGATAGGAGGAAAGAAGGACTCGCCCTGGATTCGTCGCGGGCTCCTCGCGCTGCATGCGGTATGCAGGGCGTCAGACCGAAGCCCCCGTGCGCGGCAGCGCACGGGGGCTTTTTCAAAATATTTTCACAAAGGGGTTGCGGAGACCGGGGCGGGTGCTTAGAATCACGCCTCTTTCGCGCTAACGGAAACGCAGCGCGGGAGGAGAAGGGAAGCGGTGCGGACGCGGGTGGTGGTAGAACCCCGGCGCACACGAAGTTGAACCCCGGTCGTCGCAACGAA
>NZ_LOTA01000041.1:0-1205 GCF_001521935.1 Burkholderia sp. RF7-non_BP4
GTCGAAGTCGACGTGGACAGCGAGCTGATCGAGCTGGTCGCCGACGACAAACCCGTCGACGTGGAGGTCGACAGCGAAGCCACCGTGCTGTCGGTCGAGCTGAGTCCCGTCGACAGCGAGTTGATACCCGTTGACGTCGACGTGGACAGCGAGCTGATCGAGCTGGTTGCCGAGGACAGGCCGGTCGACGTGGAGGTCGACAGTGACGCCACCGTGCTGTCGGTCGAGCTCAAGCCCGTCGACAACGAGTTGATGCCGGTCGAGGTCGACGTGGACAGCGAGCTGATCGAGCTGGTTGCCGAGGACAGACCCGTCGACGTCGAGGTCGACAGCGAAGCGACCGAGCTATCGGTCGAGCTGAGGCCCGTCGACAGCGAGTTGATCGAACTGGTCGCCGACGAGAGACCCGTCGACGTCGAGGTCGACAACGAGGCCACCGTGCTGTCGGTTGAGCTGAGGCCCGTCGACAACGAGTTGATGCCCGTCGAGGTCGACGTGGACAGCGAGCTGATCGAGCTGGTCGCTGACGACAGACCCGTCGACGTCGAAGTCGACAGCGACGCCACCGTGCTATCGGTCGAACTGAGGCCCGTCGACAGCGAGTTGATACCCGTCGAAGTCGACGTGGACAGCGAGCTGATCGAGCTGGTCGCCGACGACAAACCCGTCGACGTGGAGGTCGACAGCGACGCCACCGTGCTATCGGTCGAGCTGAGGCCCGTGGACAGCGAGTTGATACCCGTCGAGGTCGAGGTGGACAGGGAGCTGATCGAGCTGGTTGCCGACGACAGACCCGTCGACGTCGAAGTCGACAGCGAAGCCACCGTGCTGTCGGTCGAGCTCAAGCCCGTCGACAACGAGTTGATACCCGTCGAAGTCGACGTGGACAACGAGCTGATCGAGCTGGTTGCCGACGAGAGACTGGTCGACGTGGAGGTCGACAGCGACGCCACCGTGCTATCGGTCGAGCTGAGGCCCGTGGACAGCGAGTTGATACCCGTCGAGGTCGAGGTGGACAGGGAGCTGATCGAGCTGGTTGCCGACGACAGACCCGTCGACGTCGAAGTCGACAGCGACGCCACCGTGCTGTCGGTCGAGCTCAAGCCCGTCGACAACGAGTTGATACCCGTCGAAGTCGACGTGGACAGCGAGCTGATCGAGCTGGTCGCCGACGACAGACCCGTCGACGTCGAGGTCGACAGCGA
>NZ_LOTA01000042.1:0-540 GCF_001521935.1 Burkholderia sp. RF7-non_BP4
GTGACTTGCTTCGCGGTAAAGATCGGGGCCGAGCAATCGCGCAGGATCGCGGCATAGTCACGGCCGCTGATCGACAGCGTCTTCTCGGTCTTGCTGGTGCGGCGGCGCACGTTGTCAACGTAGCCGACCAACACCGTTTCGTCGCCAACCTTCACCTCGACGGCGGAACCTGATTTGACGCTGTCCGGCATCTTGCCGTGCGGGCGCGTGAGACGCACGTCCCATGCGTCGGCCGGCGTCAGCAGATCGGAATCGATCGAATACGACGACCAGGCGCTGTGCGCCTTGCCGCCGATCAACAGCGTCACGTCGTTATTGGGCGAAGCCACGGACAGTATCTCCCCGCTGGATGAAGTTCGGATTGCGGATTCGCGGATTCAGGCGCAGCAGCTCGGCCGAGCGCGAATAGTCCGCATACCAAAGGTGCGCGAGCAACGTCAGGTTCGATGGCGCATCGACCGTGCGCGAGATGATCGGCGGCAGGACGTCGATCACCTTGATCGCCAGCTCCTGCACCGTCAGCGCCGTCTCTTTTAACGG
>NZ_LOTA01000043.1:0-1652 GCF_001521935.1 Burkholderia sp. RF7-non_BP4
GTTACATGTTCGGGTAATTCGGCCCGCCGCCGCCTTCCGGCGTGACCCACACGATGTTCTGCGTCGGGTCCTTGATGTCGCAGGTCTTGCAGTGCACGCAGTTCTGCGCGTTGATCACCAGCCGGTCGCTGCCGTCGTCGTTCTTCACGAACTCGTACACGGCCGCCGGGCAGAAGCGTCCCTCGGGGCCCGCGTACGTGCGCAGGTTCACGTTCACCGGCACGTTCGCATCCTTCAGCGTCAGGTGCGCCGGCTGGTTCTCCTCGTGGTTCGTGTTCGAGATGAATACCGACGACAGCCGGTCGAACGTCAGCTTGCCGTCCGGCTTCGGATACTCGATCGGCGTGCATTGCGACGCCGGCTTCAGCATCTCGTGGTCCGCATGCTTGTGGTGCAGCGTCCACGGCACGTTGCCGCCCATCACCTTCTGCTCGAGCCCGACCATCAGCGTGCCGAGGTACAGGCCCTTCGCCATCCACTGCTTGAAGTTGCGCGCGCGGTACAGCTCCGTATGCAGCCACGACTGCTTGAAGGCGTCCGGATACGCGTTGAGCTCGTCACTCTGACGGCCGGCCTGCAGCGCGTCGAACGCGGCGTCCGCCGCCAGCATGCCGGTCTTGATCGCCGCGTGGCTGCCCTTGATCCGCGATGCGTTCAGGAAGCCCGCGTCGTCGCCGATCAGCGCGCCGCCCGGGAACACCGTCTTCGGCAGCGACAGCAGGCCGCCAGCCGTGATCGCCCGCGCGCCGTACGACACGCGCTTGCCGCCTTCGAGGAACGCGCGGATCGACGGATGCGTCTTGTAGCGCTGGAATTCCTCGAACGGCGACAGGTACGGATTCGTGTAGCCCAGGCCCACCACGAAGCCGACCACGACCTGGTTGTTGTCCATGTGATACAGGAACGAGCCGCCGTACGTATCCGACTTCAGCGGCCAGCCGGCCGTGTGGATCACCAGACCCGGCTTGTGCTTGGCCGGATCGATTTCCCACAATTCCTTGATGCCGATCCCGTACGCCTGCGGATCGGCGTTCGCGTCGAGCTTGAACTTCGAGATCAGCTGACGGCCGAGGTGGCCGCGACAGCCTTCGGCGAACAGCGTGTACTTCGCGTGCAGCTCCATGCCGAGCTGGAAGTTCTCGGTCGGCTCGCCGTCCTTGCCTACGCCCATGTTGCCAGTGGCGACGCCCTTCACCGAGCCGTCGTCGTTGTAGAGAATCTCGGCAGCGGGGAAGCCCGGGAAGATCTCAACGCCCAGCGCTTCGGCCTGTGCCCCAAGCCAGCGCGTGACGTTGCCCAGCGAAATCACGTAGTTGCCGTGATTCTTGAAGTTGTCGGGCAGGGCCCAGTTGGGCGTCGTGACCGCGCTCTTTTCGGACAGGAACAGGAAGCGGTCTTCCGTCACCTCGACGTTCAAGGGCGCGCCCTGCTCCTTCCAGTCGGGGAACAGTTCGGTGATCGCGCGCGGATCCATCACCGCGCCCGACAGGATGTGCGCGCCGATCTCGGAACCCTTCTCGAGCACGCACACGCCGATCTCGATGCCTTTCTCGGCGGCCAGTTGCTTGAGCCGGATCGCCGCCGACAGCCCGGCGGGGCCGCCGCCGACGATCACGACGTCGTATTCCATCGATTCGCGCGGGCCGTATTGC
>NZ_LOTA01000044.1:0-519 GCF_001521935.1 Burkholderia sp. RF7-non_BP4
AGCGTCGAGCCGCTGGCCGTCGCGAAGATCCTGAAGGCGCTGGTCGACAAGGAACAGCCGCAACTCGTGATTCTCGGCAAGCAGGCGATCGACGACGATTCGAACCAGACGGGGCAGATGCTGGCCGCGCTGGCAGGTTTGCCGCAAGCGACGTTCGCATCGAAGGTCACGATCGCCGATGGCCGTGCCACGGTCGCCCGTGAAGTCGACGGCGGCGCGGAAACGCTGTCGCTGACGCTGCCGGCAGTCGTGACGACCGACCTGCGCCTGAACGAGCCGCGTTATGTGACGCTGCCGAACATCATGAAGGCGAAGAAGAAGCCGCTGGAAACGGTGAAGCCGGAAGACTTGGGCGTGGACGTCGCGCCGCGTCTGAAGACGCTGAAGGTGGCCGAGCCGCCGAAGCGCGCGGCTGGCGTGAAGGTGCCGGACGTGAAGACGCTGGTCGAGAAGCTGAAGACCGAAGCCAAGGTGCTGTAAGAGGGAGCGGAAAGAAATGACGATTCTGGTGATTGCAGA
>NZ_LOTA01000045.1:0-921 GCF_001521935.1 Burkholderia sp. RF7-non_BP4
TGGCAATCCTCCGGTAGGTGACAAAACGGACGCGAATGCGCTGGCCGCCGAAGACCTCGCCGTGTGCAAGGCGCTCGGCCTCGACCCGGCGACGTACAAGACGTCGCAGCCGGCCGCCTGACGGTAGCGCGGCAGCTCGTCTCACTTCCATCAGCAACGCGTTTTCACTTCCATCAGGAGATTCACATGGCTGCATTGACCGCCGACCGCAATACATTGTCCCGCTCCGGTGTGCTGTTTAGTTACCCGGCCAAAAGCGGTGTGCTGTTCTACGTTGGCGCGATCGCCGCGATCGATACGGCGACCGGCCTCATCACCAAGGGCGCCGAATCCGCCACGCTCAAGGGCGCCGGCATCGTCCAGGAGCAAGTCGACAACACGGCCGCCGCAGACGGTGCCGCGAACGTGACGATCCGGCGCGGCCAGTGGCTCGTCGCGAACTCTGCCGGCGCGGATCAGCTCACGCTGAAGGATGTCGGCATGCCCGCGTACATCGTCGACGATCAGACCGTCGCGAAAACGGACGGCGGCGGCAAGCGCTCGGTCGCCGGCACCGTGGTCGACATCGATCCGGGCGGCGTCTGGATCGCGTTTTAACGCGGCCGGTCATCCCCCTCGACTACCCCATAAGGAAAGCAAATGGAAATCAATCGCGCCAATTTGCGCGCCCTGTTCACGGGATACAACACCGTATTCCAGCAAGCCTTCGACGGTGCGCCGTCCGATTGGAATAAGGTTGCCATGCCCGTGCCGTCGACCACGTCGCAGGAAGTCTATCCGTGGCTCGGACAGACGACGCGGTTCCGCGAATGGATCGGCGATCGCGTGATCCAGAACCTGTCAACGCACGACTTCTCGATCAAGAACAAGCCGTTCGAGAACACCGTCGGCGTCGATCGCGAGGCAATCGAAGACGACACC
>NZ_LOTA01000046.1:0-1300 GCF_001521935.1 Burkholderia sp. RF7-non_BP4
TCGAGCGCATCCTGCGCGAGGAAGGCTTTTTCTATGCCTTCCAGCACAAGGCTGATAGTCACCGCCTGATTCACTGTGATCGCCTGTTCATCTTCGGGCGCCAGCAGGGCGAGCCGGTGCTGTATAACCCGACGCCGGGCGGCGACCAGCCGCAGCCCAGTTTGCGCACCTTCGCCTATACGGAGAACGTACGCACCGCGCGTCAAGTGCAGCGCGACTACACCTTCAAGAGCCCACGCTACCCGCACGAATACCCGCGCGAGGGCTCCGACCTTGATCACCAGGGCCGCGGCTACGCGCGCTACGACTACCCGGGGCGTTACAAGCACGAAGCCAGCGGCAAGGCCTTTACGCAAGACCGCCTGCGCGGCCACCGTCGCGACGCGCGTATGGCCAGTGTGAGCGGCGACGATGCGCGCCTGCAACCGGGCATCGCGTTCGACCTCACCGGCCACCCGCGCGAGGACATGAACCGCGGCTGGCGTCCGGTCAGCATCGTCCATCACGGCAAGCAATACACCAGCCAGGCGGAGGAGAGCGCCGACGCGCAGCAGGGCACGCACTACCGCTACGAAGCGGTGCTGGTGCCTGACGACGCCGAATGGCGCGCCGAACCGCTGCCGCGCCCGCGCATCGACGGCCCGCAGCCGGCGACGGTGGTCGGCCCCGAAGGCGAAGAGATCTACACGGACGAATACGGCCGGGTAAAGGTGCAGTTCCCATGGGATCGTGAAGGCAAGCACGATGAACACAGCTCGTGCTGGATTCGCGTGGCGCAGAACTGGGCCGGCGCGACGTGGGGGCATATGGCGATCCCGCGCATCGGGCAGGAAGTGATCGTGAGCAACCTGGATGGCGATCCGGACCAGCCGATCATCATCGGGCGGGTTTACAACCGCCTGCAGTTGCCGCCGTACGAGCTGCCGCGACACAAGACGCGGATGACGATCAAAAGCCAGACGCACAAGGGCGAGGGCTACAACGAACTGCGCTTCGAGGACGAGGCGGATCAGGAGGAAATCTACGTCCACGCGCAGAAGGACCAGAACATCCACGTCAACCACGACGAAACCACCTTCGTCGGTAACGACCGCAGCGAGCAGGTCGAGCACGACGAAATGATCGCCATTGGCAACGATCGCAAAGAAACCGTGGGCCACGACGAGCAGGTCACCATCGGTCAGGACCGACGCCATGACATCGGGCAGGACGACTTCCTGAGCATTGGCCGCAACCACACCATCCACACGGCGAAGGACCGCACCGAGGAAGTCGGCAACCATCGTCGCGACAAGACGGC
>NZ_LOTA01000047.1:0-68794 GCF_001521935.1 Burkholderia sp. RF7-non_BP4
CTTTGCGCGCCGCGGATCGGTTGCGAGCCTCGCTCACGCTGTCGATAGCGAGGAAACGGCGGGCTCGCGACCGGCGCTGATGACAGACGGTTCTCCATTGGCGTCGGGCGCGAAAACGATCCGTAGCCGGATTCTGGAAGAATCTTATCGAACAGTCGGCAAGAATGTTCGCCACCTTGAACCAAACAGGAGGAATTGAGGTGCGACTTGCCATGACTGTTTCCAAGGGCGTTCGAGTAGCCGTTTCGAACCTTCTCAACCAACCACCACCGACGCGCGCGTCCGCCCCCCTTGCCCGTTCGCTCCAAAGCGTGAGCCGTGCGCCCAACACGGACCCGGCCGCACTGCGCCCATCGCAGGCAGGCAGGCGCTCGCCCGTGGCGGGGTGGAGCAAAGAAAAGCGGCCCGATCACGCGTGGGCACGCTCGTTCATCCATGATTTCGTGGGCGTCAATCGACGCATTGCCGAGTTCGAAACGGGCACGGCGTTCGCTCGCCCGTAAGGCCCCACACGTCGGTCGAGCGGACGCTTGATCGCCGGGTGCCGCGCCCGGCAGCCTCGCGATCGGCACCATTGCCCGTAGCGATGCACCCTGTGTGGTCCCGAACCAGAATCCCAATACTGGCGCGGTTTCGCGCGCAAAGTACATCAGCAGGCCGCCCGCTGTTGCTGCAACGGTCGGATCCTCCAGCGTACCGTTTGCCACCCCGGTGATCACCCGGAACACGATCACGACCGTCGACGCCACGAGCGCCAGGCTCAGCGTCGGTCGCATCCAGTCCTGCGACTGCTGCGCGGCCAGCTTGCGCGCTGTCCCGATCGACTGCCTCGGCGGCATCGGCCTGCAGGCGATGCTGTTCGACCGTCACGATCAGCTGTTGCAGCAGCCACTCGCGTTCGATTGCAATTCCTACAGTTTCAGCAGGGCGTCCGGATCGCTGGTCAGCGCCGTCGATACCGCATCCGGCGTGTGCCGGTACCGAGGGCACCGACCGCCCCACCTGCGGGGCCACCAAGCAGCGTGCCGATCACTGTCGCCGCCTGGCCGACCGCCGAAGCGATGTCTTTCCAGTCCATTCATTCCTCCCTGATTTTCGGCCGCACCCGGCTTCTCGACTCAACCACGAAGCAATTACGGGTGCCGCCAAAAACTTGGTCGCAAGGTAGACACACTGGCGCCTACCGCCGGGTACCTGCCCACTCGCCCACCATCTCGCCACTGATCTCGTCGTCAGCGACAAACATCGTTACAGCCTTGCTCGACTAGCGACTGAGAACCTTGAAGCTAGTGCAAGCCAGCGCACAGACATAGCCTTATGGCCGCTTTCTGAAAGCATATTCACGGATTTTTGAAACACAATCAACCATTAAAGATGTCGAAATGTTTTCACGACCCGACAATATCTTCGCCGCTTCATCCAATCAATTGTGATCATACACAGCCATGTTTAATATTCGCAACGCCATTTTGCACTTTCGCGCGACCCAACTCAATCATTCCACCGCCAGTGCACAACTCGCATTGCGCCTTGGCAATCGTGGATCAATTGTACAAGCGCTGATCCACATCGTGAACAAGGGCCAGGCAAGCAAGTCAGGAGAACTTTCTTCGCTCGGGGGCGTTAAGCAACGTCAAATCATGTATGCCAAACTGGAAGATGCCCTAGGCCTCGTCAGGAATTCCGGGGGACCGCCGAATATTCCAGCGGCGGACTATCTCAGGTTTTCTCCCAACACCAAGGACAATGAAGGGAATGCCCCATGTCAACGAAAGCGGTACGCTGGAGGAGTAGAGTTTCCTGACGCAACCGATCTTATTACACAGATGCGTAATGAGTATTCCAACTGCGTTGAAGAATTCAACCCAGGTTCCTACGAACAGAGGGATATCTGGACCTGTGTACGCAGCTCGGAGGAGACGCGAGAACTCGCCGAGGCTTTGCTCAAGATCCATCCGGAATTTGATCCGGAGGCGATTACCCAACAGCCTTGGACGCTCGAAGAACTTAGGTCGAACCGACATGAACAAGTAGGTGCTTGCGAAGCTCGCAAAAACGAGGGTCACGAGGAATTGTCGCTCGATCTACTCAAGCAGATTTTATGGCCGTCGAACTCGGCAGGGGAAGGCTAGCGCCGCGAGTTAGAAATTCATCAGTTGCTCCGAGAAGCCTTGCCTTTCCTCAAGGGGACTTCCTTCGGGGCGCATGGCGGGGAGGAAAGGAGTGCCGTTGACAAACGGCACTCAAACGGTAGCGTGATAGGCATGATCCTTGTCTACCGGTCCGGGTGAAATCGCTCAACGGACAGCTGAACCAACAGAGCCGTGTGGTGAACTACGTGTGGAACTTCTGCACCGACACACAGAGGCACGCACGCGTGTGACGGCTCTGCAAACTGGCTGACGACATGGTCAGCGCCATCGCATCCGATCCACCAGGAAATGCCCAGCACCTCGCCTGGTAGACTTTACGCAATCCCATAGCCGGATACCTTTCGTTCATTGGTATTGTTGCGATCGGCACCGTCCGCCGGCAATGCGACCTACACCAACGCTCACGCCAATTCATGCGGCACCGGCAGCCAGCGCACGAACTCCGCCATGTAATGCACCATCCACATCGCCATCCACGCGGCAACCAGACCACCGAACAGCAGAACAGCAATCGTCCCCGCATTGATTACCGCATTGCCGAACCGGCTTCGAACCTTCCCTACTGCTGTGCCTCTCAGTTTCGACATTTTCCCCACTCACTTTCAAAAATCGATCGCATCTTCCATCACTCGTTGGAGCCGCAGCGTGACCGTGCAAGAATTAAAATTCTCACCATTTTAGCCACCACACCATGAGGTTCGCATGACCAGCGATCTACGGAAGATGACCACTGATCAGCAACTCGATGTACTTTTCGGGCTGCATTTCGCAACGGCAGCCGCCTTGAGAGCCCTGATCTCCAACAGTCCGAACAAGGACGTGTTTCTCTCCGCCTTTGAGCTCGAACTCGCAAAAGAACTCGCCGAAGTCATCAAAACATCCCGATCGGAACTCACTGCCACCGCTGTCGCTGACTACGCAGCCATCCTGCAGAAATCGGCCGCGAAGTGTTCATCCTCGTCGTCACACACTCACCACAAACGATATTGATCGTGGTTTGCACATCGGGGTTTAAACATGACTACCTCAGTCCTTGGCATCGTCTGGTACGAAGAATCTGAATACGAACGCTGCAAAGCTTCATTCATCGACGGTGACGCGTTAGAAGGCTCGTGGGCGCAATGGAAGAAACGAGCGGACGAAATTCGTAACGAACTCGTTAAAGACGGCTTCGTGGTGATCCAGGTGCGGATCAATCCCGACACTTTCCCGGCTTGGTGTGTCTCCCAAGGGGTGCAACCAGACCACAACGCACGTACCGCCTTCGCCACTGTCGAAGCCTGCCGTGCAGTGGCCGGGCAGCACATTGGTCCCCTCGCATGACCATAGAACGGAAAATCCCTGATTGAATCCGCTCCGCAACGACGGCACGACCGGATTCCGCCGTGCCTTGCGCATACTTCCGCAATCCAAAGCGTGCGTCGCCTGATCGCAACGGCGCACCCGTGCGGAGGCGCCCCGATTGGTCGGAACCGGTTAGCTTGAATGGCCCCCGACTTAGGCGACGCGTTTAACCCTTTACCCACCCGGTCGATTTCAGTCATAGACCGTCGGCCAACGCGTGGACGCACACCCGGTGTTTTCCATGCGTGACAGGGCAGCGCGCCGCCCTACTTGCACGACATCGCGATGGTCGCCCGTCCGCCTCAGAATGCCGTCGGTAGCCAACGCCTCGAGCGCTGACAGATACAATGCACCGTCTCAACCGTGACATGCCCCGTCTCGTGTGCCTCGTCGAGTGCGGCCAGACAGTCCAATGTGTTGCGGATGGTTCATGCGACCTCCTTAAACCATCTCCAAATTTGAAACCGCCCCTCCTCCGAAATGTTCGCCGTGAACCTTGCTTGCTGGCAACGCATTACATACCGCCTAGCACGTGAGGCTTGATGTCCAGTCAGGCGGCAAGTCTCACGTCGGGCGGCCGACCGCGTCGTCAGAATCACAGGTCCGTGTCACTGGCCGCTACGAGTGCGCTCCGTACGCGCTCCGCCCTCTGCAGCCAATGGAAATCTCCTTCGGCTCCTCTGATATAGCGCCGCCTCCATCTCTTCCAGAAGCCGACGTGCCTCCGGATGATGAATGCCGTGTTTGTCAATGGCGCGCGACACTGACAGCACACCGGCCTCTATGCCTTCACGAACCGGACCATTGATCGCCGTTCGTTGCAGCATCAACCTCGGCTGTTCACCTCCGATGCCATGCTCGTCCGCAATCTTGTAGCAAGACTCCCCCGCCTTGACCCGCTCCCCTGCCCTGCCCATGACAGCGATGTTCTCCAAAACAAAGAGACTTTCACTCTCGCGAATGCCATATTGACTCGCCACCTTATCGCAACGGTCTCCGTGCCTCACGCGCATGCCTGCGAGGCCACCGATCGACATGCGTTCAAGCAAGAGACGGGACGACTGCTGACGCAGCCCAAATTTCTGCGCAATTGTCTCGCAATTCTGGCCGCGACGGGCTTGCTTCCCTGCTGAACCTAGCGCAACTGATCGACGCTCGAGTTCGGCCACGGCCTCAGTCATTGTCACTTGATGCTGGCGAGCAACCAATTCGCACGATTCATTTTCTTCCACGCGCCTTCCTGCATGGCCCGGAATCGCCTCCCATTCCAATGCCAGCCGCGCGTCCTGGCTCTTGATTTGGTACTGCTGCGCTACGTCGCCGCACGGCGTTCCGTCTCTCACCGCCGTTGACGCCGGGCCATTGCAGGCGACAAGAATTTCCACATATTCCAACACTTCCGGGTCACGCAGTCCGAGTTCGCCTGCAATGTCGTGTGTCGCGTCACCTGCCGCCACGCGACGCGCTACGTCGGCACTTTCCGCAGCGATAATTTCCAGCTTGAGCCCTGCCAAACGCGATCCAACACCAAATCTACGCCTGATCTCATCGCATGAATCACCTTGCCTGACTCGCTCCCCCGCAGGCCCTTCTACAGAAAGCAGTTCCAAATCCACCCGATCAGCCTCCTGGCGAATGCCACAATCTTCCGCCACAACCTCGCATGATGCACCCTCTTTGACGCGTCGCGCCGCTTCGTTCCATCGAGGATTGGCAGACACCCTTTCATCACGCGTTCCGCACGACGATGTGCCAGTCTGGGTCATTGGCATTGCCATCCTACGCCTCGGAATGGCAATTGCTAACTCGCTGGCCCCGGCAGATCCGAAATCCGGGAATGACAAAGCTCGAATAGGTGCATTCACAACCCTCTTGAGCCTCAACGGGATTTCGACTGCTCCGGCACTCGAATGACCTTGCACGGCTTCATTCGAAGTCCGCGAAGAGATGAGTGAGCATTTTCTAGTGAAACGATTAACGGGTATCATTTCCATCACCTCAGAATGAGGAAAGGTATACTACATGCGAATATCCAGGCTACTTCAAAAAACCGTCTTACCCTATCGCGATCACCCCTACAACTACAGCGCATATTTTTAAGCACATCTATCATGTTTCGCCCTCATTTCACGAGTACCTCCAAAGCCTGACCTGGGGTTTTCCCTGCAAGGCGGGACACTTTGGCACTGTTAAATTAATGATGCGGCGGCCCACCGGAACTCCCGAGGCGAGCGGTATTTCAGTGCTTTATGTGAGTTGCCCCGAGAGCCCACCAGTTTGGAAACGCCAATCAACCCATTTGCACCAACGCTCAAACCCACAAGCCGGCATGCGCTTAAGCAAATGTAAAACTTCTACAAATTGGCTTCAAAGGGGTTGCGTGGTCCGACAAAGGTATTACGGCAGCAGCCGATTTTGTGGCATGGGCATGGAAATTGTCCACCAGCGTGCGGCGGAAGCCCTGAGGGATGGTATGAAAGTCGCCTCCTCGCCGGCGGGATCGAAGTAACCTTGTCCTCGCCAGGCATCCCTTGCGGCTCGCCGCTCAGCGCGCCATTCCTTTTCGAATACCGCGGGACCGAGATACACGAGCGTAGAATGCAACAAATGAGCACCGCAGAAGTGCAACCAATCAAATACTGTGCGCGCCGTCGATGCACACAAATCAATGTCTCCAAAAAAGCAGAAATATTAAAGCCTCACCGAGACGAACATGTCTCAATGTAAAATATTCTCGCGATTTCATGCCTTCACCTGCCCGTCCGGAGTGGACCATGATCTTTCTAGATAATCAAAAAACGACATACCGAGTATCAAAAATCAGTCAATCAACCTATTTAAGGATTGCGAATGAACCCCGCATGTGCGAGCGCAACGATCCCCCAATCGCTCCTGATCCAACGCGAGGCCAAACCAGCAGGCACGGATATCGTGTCGCTATTGCGAGCAAACATGACAAATATCACTAACGCGCCCGCCCAGTTTGGTACAAAAGAGAACGCTCGGCCCGACGTCGTGACTCAGATCGTTTCGAGACCAAATGCCGTGCCCTCGCCCAAGATAGACGAGCATACGTCCAGGATGCTTGACGCACTGCTTGTAGATCCTGCCGATCGCGCGCAAGAGGATACCGGACAGAGCATCGGCCGGATTTCGGGCACTTTTCTCGGCACGCCGTATGGCCCCGGCACGCTAATTGGTTCGGCTACATTGCCAGAAGAACTGGTAGTCAATTTCTTGAGCATGGACTGTTTTACTTTTCTCGAGTATGTAGAGGCACTCCGGAGATCCATCACAAAGGAGAGCTTCATCTTGAGACTTATCGAAACCCGCTACGTTAGAAACGAAGTCAATTTTCTGCGCCGCAAGCACTTCTTCACCGATTGGGCTCACGTGACACACCCGATTGCGGACGACGTCGCCGGTAATGTGAGTAAACATTCACAAACGACCGAAAAAAAACTCAACCAGAAAGACATCGACGAAACATACATCCCGGGATTACCCGTGGTGGAACGCCCTGTCACATACATCCCTGCCAGGTTCATCGACCTTGACGTCGTCGAGCGACTGCAAACCGGGGATTACATCGGAATTTATGCACCACAGGCCGGGCTGGACGTTTCCCACGTCGGAATTTTCGTCGTGACTGATCACGGGCCAATGCTACGCCACACGTCCTCGATTGAGCATCGGGTCTCCGATTCACCTTTTATCGAGTACGTAGAGAAAAAAACCGGCATCGTGGTACTTCGCCCCCACCACGATTTCGCTTTAAGGCGAGGATATTCACAAACCTGAGGCGTCATGTGGGTGTTAGGTGACATTGCACTCCTGGAAAAAGAATCCCATGCTGACCTACATACGCATGGATCATTTTGCCGATCTTCTCGACCACATTCCCCCTAGCATGGCAATCGAAGCCATCGGTGGCGATGGCACCTGCGACACCAGGCCGTGCCATGCGCAGATTACAGCGAGCGGCGCTGTCCGGTCGATTCCACAGTGTGAAGGTCCCGACGTCGTGGCTAGACAAACGCCTGGCGCAGCTTGACGCAATGCCGCAATCAACGCTATCTCAAAAAGCATCAGCCGTACATGGAGGCAAGCGAGAGGCTACCACCAGCGCTCGCTAGCCGAGACCTCAATGTGACGGCTCAAGATCTTCACGAGCGCCTTCGTATGGGCTCGCGTGAGCGGCTCTCAAGCGACGACCGAAGTATCGATTCGTGCAGGTGTGCTCAATCGCATGGCGGCACACCCTCGAGAGCAATCCGTCCATATCGCCTGAGATCGAAAACGTGAGGTTCACCCTGCCCTCAGGAGCGATTTATGCAAAACCACCGATTAACCCGCCGATGCTCCCCTTCAATTGAAAAATTTTACAAATCGGCACCAAATACACCTTCGCTCATAGAAATCAATCAAGAAACATCACGCAGTTGGATATTTTTCGACACCATATTCCGATTCCGAAGGCTATTTCACCACCATTCAGCATATTCATTCGCTCACTCATCAACTCGAACATCTCAACGATCGCGACCATCACCCGAAATAGTTTATTGACACCTCGATCTCATGCCACTAGCCTTTCCGTACTCCAGCCGCTTGTCTAACAAACATTACTGCATAACCAAGATGCACCTCCAACACAAAGGAAGACTTATGCCAATCAATAACAAAATTTCAATTATCTTTGGTGGCAAATCCCCCGAACACAAAGCGTCACTCGAATCATTTCGACATGTCCGGGATGTCATTCAGTCCAGTCCTTCACTCGATATAGATTGCATTTACTACGTCAACCGAGACAACAAGGTAGTCATTGCACCCTATCGCGCCGAAGAAACGGTCGAGGACTATGCGTGGAAGACAGGCGCAGTACCCTACTGGAGAGCTTTGGAACAAATGGCCGCCAGGAAGACATACGTTTTAAATCTCCTGCATGGCAACTATGGCGAGGATGGACATATTCAAGGCGCGGCCTCCATGATGTCCATCCCCGGCAGCTTCGGCCCGGTCTTGCCAGCCAGCCTTTCCATGAGCAAAGCTCATATGAGCCAGTATGTGGCCAAAGTTCACCCTTTGGCAAAGATGCCACGAACCCTGATCCTGTCCGAAGAAGATCAAACCCCTGCCAGCAACCAGATCGAGGAAACATTTCACGGGTGTAACATCGTGTTGAAGCCTAATTCGCTGGGAGCATCGTTATTCACGAATCGCTATCAGGTGGATAATTACAGCATCAGCGAGATACAGGATAACCTCGACACAATCTTCGAATTCGATCGCCATGCATTGGCTCAAGATTATATTGCAGGAGACGAATATTCGGTAGGATGCATCCAGTTCAACGGGGTCGTGACGGCATTACCCGTGGTGAAAATCAAGACCGCTGGCAACTTCTTTGGTCATGAGCAAAAGCATCGACTCGGAAAAGCCAAGAAGACAGTCATTACGGATGACGTAGAGATCACACGAACAATGAAACAACTATCCCGCGACATTTTTGAAAGCGTCGGATTCAAAAATATGTGCCGCTTTGACTTTATCGTCACACCTCACGGCGATATCGTTTTTCTTGAGGCGAATCCGATCCCAGGATTGATGCGGAACAGTATTTTCCCAAAAATGCTCGAGGCCGCCAATATCTCGCTGGACGATGTGATTTTACAATTTCGCGAAAATTACTTCAGCGAACCAGGGAAAAAGAGCTACGCCAATTATTACATCGAGTAAAGGAGGTACGTACATGAATCGACTCGGATTGATCGGAGGGGTGAGCTGGGTATCGACCATGGAGTATTATCGCCGGCTGAATTTGCGCGTCCAGCAGGGCGACGGGTCACACACATCGGCCGACCTGGTAATGGTCAGCCTCAACTTCAAGGCTATCCTGACCTGTCAGAAGACCGGTGATGAAGATGGCGAGTATGCGATCCTCGCAGACGCCGCCCACATCATCGAACAAGCCGGCGCAAGCAAACTGCTCATCTGCTCGAATACAACTAGCCGTACTTGCGACCGTCTGCAGACGCATTTCAATCTCGAGGTCGTCAACATCATCGATTCGACCTTGGCACACATCCGGCGATGTGGCTACACGCGGGTGGGTCTGCTAGGAACAAGGTATGTCATGGAGGACACCTTTTATCGAAAGCGACTCGAGGATGCCGGCATCGAAGTCGTCACCCCCAAATGCGTTGACCGCAACGCGATTCATAACATTATTTATCAGGAACTGTGCCGTGGAATATTTTCGCCGATCTCGCGAGAGATTTTTGAGAATGTCATCAAGCAATTCGCGCAATCTGGCATGGATGCCGTGATTTTGGGCTGCACCGAGATTCCGCTCGTTTTTCCGCATCTTCCCTCTCATGGCGGCATCGCCATCATTGACTCGATCGACGCGCACCTCGACGCGGCGGTAGGTATCTCATCCCAATACATCCCGCACAAGGAACCCGACTTTGGACTGGCGTCAAACTCTGTGTTTCCTGGCGATCCTCGCGCTCGTCACTGTCCGGACCCTATTGCTCAAACGGGCGGTTGACTATGTTTCCCCCGACACAACAGCCTTCCTGGCCGGCGCTGGCACCCTTGTCAGTATTGCCGCGTGGGGCGGGGGGTATGTTGCATTTCACCACGTGCCGGTGTTCTCGTTCGATCGTGTCGGCGTACTTGTCGGTTTGCTAAAGGGGATATTGCTGGCATGCCTGATGCTCACTCACCAGCGATTGATTGGCCGAAGTCTGTCCGTCACCATCTATGCCTTTCCTATCGCGGTCGGTCTCATCGCCGTAATCGAAGCACGTTGCTTCGACACCTCGTTGTCGCCCGGCGCAATTGGCGCAATCGGCATACTGTTTGTTTCCGGGCTTGCGTTTTGCCACTATGGTCACTTGTCCACCATGACGCTGACCGACAAGCGGCGCTTCGCCCAGCTGATCCTGCTCATCGTCGCCTTTGGCGTATGCGACAAGATCGGCATCCCGAAAATAGGCTGGCCGTCGTACTTGCTTTTCACCGGAGTCGGAACCATCGCCGTCACATGGCCCGCACGGTATCGTCTGGCAGATCAATCGGTCCGCACAGCACTGTTCATTGGTGGGGTTTGGGCATTACCGGAACTGTTTTTCAACTATGCGCTTCAGGCATGGTTGCCGGTCGCCTACGGCTATTTGGCCATCGCCCTTCGCGTTCCCGTCCTGATGGTCATATCAGCACGAACCTACGGTGAGGGAAAAATGCGAGAACAACTTGTATTTGGTCTGATGGCGATGGCTGGCGTGGCCATGCTTTTCGTACGGTGAACAAAATGATAAAAATCGTCCCATATTTTTCGCAGTGGGAATCCAGATCCCTCGTCGGCAAGTTTCTTACGCGTGATATCTTGCCCGAAGACGACCCGCTATGGTATCAATCCGGCGCAGCAAGCGCCGCCGAGTATGCCCGGTGGAGTCCGAACATCTGCGGCATGGCATGCCTCAAAATGCTCCTGGCTTACCGCCTCAATATCACCGTGCCCCTGCTATACCTCGTCCGAGAAGCAGTCAAATTCGGCGTCTATCGCCCCGAACTTGGGGACAGCGGCATGCGGCTACTATACGCCCCCTTCGTCAACTGGGTGAACACACGCTACGCGCTAAATGCCGAAGTAGTCGAACGCACCCGCGCGATAGCAGTCGAGCCGTTGCTACGGACCGGCCACGTGCTAATCGCCTCGGTCCATCCGTCGATTCGACATGCGCCGACCATCACACCATCGGCGCGGGGTGGCCATCTGGTTCTAGCATTCGATGTCGATCGTCAATCCGACGAATGGGTATTTCACAATCCGTCCGGACTATCTGTCGAAACGCAGGAAAACGTCCGCTTGCCTCGACTTATATTTGAGCAATTCTTTGCCAATCGAGGCATTTTGATCGCCCCATAGCAAATGCCACCACGGGGCGATCCCCCCGCCAATGGCAGACTTGATCGCGCCGCGTAGCGAATTCTGACCTGATCTGTCGCATCGGTCAGGCGGTACCTATGGTGCCCAATCCTTCGCAAGAATGTACCCAACGCGATCGACGACTTGGCATTCCGCGTAGTCACAGGGGACGACCAGGTAGCGTCTGACAATTCATGGAGTCTAAACCATGATTCGTATAACTACATTTTTCAATCTTATCGTGGCAAGTGTCGTGGCTGCGATCCCATTCTTTTCGGGATGCGGCGGATCAGACGATCCCGGCCCAATCAGCGTACCTCAATGCAGCGGCGGGAATTGCCCGCCAAGCGGAGACGACACGACACCGCCGGTTCAGACGAGCCTATGTCCCGAAGCCCTTGACTACACAACGGAGTACACAGGTGGTTCGGGAAGTGGTGAGTATGTGAAGGTGCGATTCGATACTACAAAAAACACCTATCGGATGCAGTTTGTCGCGTCATCGGTGCCGACATCGCCCGGCCAGATCAATGCAACACGGGCCGGCCTCACCATCGAAGGCGCGTTCCATCATCCGACCAATCTGCCGACTGCCGAACAGAACCGATGCGCCTTTGTGCTTGACAGCGGCGCAACGCAAGATGGGCTCTACGCTGCTCACATCGATCATCGTGATCCTCCCATGCTGTTCGTCGGCCAAGGTGTGGTGGGAGGTGGCATACCCGGTGCGTCGATCCAGTTCAACGGTATCGAAATCCAACCTGATGTCATGATCGGTGCCGTGCCCATGCGGACATTTGACTTCTTCCCTTTCATTGGGTTCTCGGAAACCGAAACGGATTTTGCAAAGATTGCAGGAACTTACAACGAAGTCGGCTTGCATCTGTCGCCGACCGGCACCAGCTACCAAACCGCACAGCCGCAAGGCTGGCAGCCCGATGTTGTGAACTGGATCGAAACGTTCACCCCAGACGGAACGTGCACGCCCACGCCTGGCAGCGACTACTCGTGCCGAACGACCGGTACCGCATGGACCCTGCGTCGACGTATCGACGGCTCGGCTGATAACGTGTTTGTCAGTGAGGCCCAGCCAGGCCAACCATACGCTCTAGCCGGCCAGGGTCAACCGCTCGTCGTGAATAGCCCGAGCCAGGCGCACGGGATCATGATTGTCGGAAAATTGAAAGGCATGCGGATACCCATTGTCATTCGTGTCGGCTACTCGCATGTCCAACCGAATGACCCGCTCGGTTCCGTGGCAGATGCTGAAGTGGGTCTCTCGCTGCTGACGCCGGCACAGACCGTCGCACCCGGCGCGCTCAAAGGCGGCTTTATCGGTGCGACGAGCGCCTCGGCATGCGGCGTAGTCGCATACGACGGAGTGAGCGGCGCCCCAGCGCAAAGCGGTACAGCGTTTGACGGCACGAAACCACATCCGAATTTGCCGGGCAACTACAACGGCACATTCTTCCTGCCCGCTGCCGGCAATTGCACGGACGGCTCGGCCGTCTCGACATTGGAGACGAACTATACGTCGACGCTGTTTCAGGGTACGACAGCTGCGTTCATCGATCCGCAAACGTCAACCGAAACAGGCATGTTCTCGCTTGACTACTCGCAGTTGACACCGGGCAAGATCAAGGTGACGGCAATGCGTGACTTCAATGCCAAGAACGCCAACGGCAATGTATCGATCATCCATCAGGGTGATACCGGTTGGGCGGTCGAAATCGGCAGCGTCTATGCCATGGTCGTCAATGACAACCACGTCAACCCGTTCTTCACCGTCGGAGCATTCGTTCAGTAACGATCCGACATGATGTGTGACACGACATGTCCCCCACCTCCCAGTCAAAAGGATCTCCATGATCAAAAGACAATGGATTGCCGCAAGCCTATTCGCGCCGATGCTTGCGTCTTGTGGTGGTGCGGACGATCCACCTCCGACGCCGAGCGTCCCGCTTTGCGCGCAGCAAATCGATTACGGTACCGCATTCTTCGGCGGCTCGGGCTCGGGCGAACTCGTCAAGGTCCAGCTCGACACCACGAAGTTGACCTATCGGATCACCTACCTCGCGTCACCGGTGCCAGCGACGACGGGTACCGTGTCACCGACTCGCGACACCACACCCAATAATGTGTTGAGCGGCACGTTGACTGATGAGACCGCACTGCCTACGCAAAAGCTGAATCAATGCACGTTCCGACTCAATGCTGCCAGCCTCGATCCCGCACGACCAGCGCGTTTGTTTCTCGGGAAGGGCGTGCTGGGCGGTACGATTCCAGGCGCGACGATCCAATTCGACGGTGTCATTGGTGTCGGCCAAATCCCGAAGACAACATTCCCGTACTATCCGTTCATCAGTTTCTCACAACTAGAAACCGACCCATCAAAAATCGCAGGTTCATACAACCAGCTCGGCTACCACCAAGTGCCGTCACAGCGCTTCGCCTCGGTACCCGTCGATCAGTCTATGACGATTCACGCTGATGGCAGCTATGTCGAGACCGATAACCTCGGAATTAAGAACGGAGGCGTACCGCTCGCATCGTCGGCGACGGTCAACCAAAAGTTCGTACTGCGCGTCGACGCGCCCGTATTTCAGTCGCTGAACTACCAGCCGCAGATTCCTGCGACGCTCGTATCGGTGGCCCCAATCAAGGCCGGGCGCGCCATCCTGATCGTCGGCAAGCTGCACAATCAGCTCGTGCCGGTCTTCATCCGCACCGGCTCCGCCAACGCAGACCTCACTCAAGGGGCACCATTCTCGGACGATGAATCGGGCATCTCGATTCTGAGTCCGCGCAATGCGATCGCACCAGGCTCTCAAGACGGCGAGTACACAGGCGTCGACAGTCAGTTCGACTATCGCGCAACCGCTCTCGTTGGCGCACAGGCAACGCTGCTTGATCCATTCCATGCTTCGCAGGCCGGGCTCGCTCTGGCGCTTGATCTCGACTTCACGCAACAGGTACCGGGCCTGGTCACGTCTAGGCACGCGGATGCACCGGGTCCGTCGACCGGCAAGTTCGTGTTCACGGGGGGTGTATTCGGCTTCCTCGACACGAGCATCGCTGGCAATCCATATTTCACGATCGGTGCATTCGTGCAGTAACGCCTGCAAACGCAACCTGCGAGAATATTTCATGAAGAAACTGTTTGCCGCCGGTATCTCCGCTACGATTCCGATGCTTGCATCCGCTCAGCAGGCGGGCGACAACGTCGCGACACTTGGCTGGCTGCACGTGATGCCGCAGGGATCCGGCGGGCCATTCACGACCGATGTCGTGAACGCACCGATCAACGGTCCGCTACGGCTGCCGGGTTCATTCACGTCGCCCGGTACCGGCCTGGCCGTCAACAATGCGGACACGGTGGGTCTCACGCTCACGCGTTTCTTGACCGATCACATCGCGGTAACGTCGGTGCTCGGTCTGCCGCCGGAATTCGCGCTGACCGGGCATGGTGTCATTCGGCCATTCGGGCCGAGCGGCTCGCTCGGTAATGTCGACCTCGACAAACTGTCGAATCAACCAGCAGTAAAGAACGTGCGGCAGTGGAGTCCGGCGGTAATTCTGCAGTATTACTTCAACGCGCCAAATGCGCGTTTCAGACCATTCGTCGGGATTGGCGTTGCCTACAGCTGGTTCACGAACATCGAACTGAACAGCAACTTCGCGCACGACGTGGCCGAGAATCTCGGCAGCGTATTGGCCGCAGGCGCTGGCAAATCGGGACCAACGTCAGTCGAGGCGAAGGCGAAACCATCATTCACACCGGTTTACAACATCGGTGCGAGCTATGCGATCAATAACCACTGGGCGCTGACTGCAACACTATCGTACATGCCGCTCAAGACCTATGCATCGACGATCATCAAGGCGGCGGACGGCTCGACGCTCGCGACCACGCGAACCAAGCTCAGGGCGGATCCGCTGATCACGTTTATTGGCGTTTCCTACAAATTCTGACCCTCCGGGTGCCCGACGCCTGCTCTGTTGAGTTCCTCGCAGCCAGCAAACTTATTCGTTTTGCACGCTGCCCTTACGGCAATTCGCCGCCATTCATCAAAAGAGGCTAGTACTATGAAGACTCGCAAGCTCGTTTCACTTGTCACTGTGCTCGCACTGTCGCCCGCACTTGCCACACCTGCATCCGCCGTGGTTGTCACTCGTGCAGACGGTCAGCCGATGAATCCCAATGGTGAACCTTTTTCTGCATCTGGGATATCAACCCTCAGCAAGTCGACGATCAGCGCAAACTGCACGGCAACGTTCAATGGCACGATCACGGCAACTGGCATCGTAACGATCACGTCGACGCAGTTCACCGGCGACGGAACTTGTAAGTTGATCTCGGGCACCGCATCAAGTACATCTCCATGGACGGGACAAGCTGACAGTGCGAGGCAATTGTCAATCAATAACGCCAATGTAAATGTGGAACTGCTTGGGCCCTGTGGGCCGAGCAAGGTTGTGACGGAGTGGAGCAATCCGAACTCGTCACTGACATTCAACAACGCGGTGCTGACACCAGATTGCAAGGTGAGCGGCACGATATCGACATCACCCAAGTTCCACGTGCAATAACGATCCACACTCGCTCTACGCGTTACGGTGCCGGGCGTGTTCAAGCACGCCCCGGTACCGTCCTTGGGACCGTGCAAGGACGGGCCGACATGAGCCCATGTTAGGACACGTCCGTGTCATCACGTCTGCAAGCTCGACCGGATCATTTGATTCATCACGCACACCGTATGAAGTACGGCAAACGTCTGCGCCTGCGTGACCTTGGATGTCATCGCTCGATGCTGCATTCTAGGCGATTTCGTTAGAACGGGGAGGCGCCCTCCTGCCCATCGATATGCTGCCGGACTAGAATCATCCACGCGCGACATGTAACCCTCATCGATCAGCGCGCTTATCCTGCCACGTATCGCGCGCTCGGACATCTCCAGTGCCGATGCGATATCCGCTACCGTCATGCCATTTTTTCCCGCTCTTTGCTTCACGAAATCGCAAATATCCCAGTTCTGTTGGTTCATGTTCTTTCTCCATTTTTGCAGAATCACATCACGAATAGACTCGTAAATATCGGGAAACGTTCCGCAAACCACGATGACATATATGCAACTGACACCCGCAAAGACAGATCGCGCAACAAGCCCTGCCACCGCGAGAGCCATGCCCCAATCAGCCGACAAACCGGCACCTCACGAATCCTCCACGTTGACAGGCGACACTAGTCTCGCATTGATTCGCACTACTAAATGAAGCAACGTCATTCATCGGCGGGTCGATGCATCCCATGCGCACGGTAGTCGAACCGAAAACGTATGCATGATACTTACTCTCTCGATTAACGAAAGTCGGGCGCTCCATCAGCTGCGCCTCTTTCATTCTCGCTAGCGGCCTTGCGGTATGTCGGCTCAGACAGCCTCGACGTTCATATTTAACCTCTAAGATCCACTGACTGACGAGCTTCAGATCGGAGGCTAAAGAATTTAAACCGTTTCCACACCACTCGAGGCAGCGATCATGTTCCTCGTTCAATGGATCGTTGATTGTGACAAGAAAATCGACATAACAAAAATGCACCACCAACCTCCTCTGGCTTGCTGGCGCCCTGTCCGTCCAGGCATACGAGCCAACACAGTTCCGGATGGGACGCGAGCGCATTCTCGATCTTGATCCGATGCTACCAATTGCACCGTAATCGCATATGAAGGTGAACGATTTCAGCATCCCCAGCGTCTTCGCCAGCCTGATCAAAACCTCGTCCGCCATCGGTGGATCACTCAAGAGGTCAAACTCATCCGGGTCACCGTAGTTGGTATCGTCGCAGATGAATTCACGCGCACGACCGCCTTCCCGGCACATCGCCAGCAACAGCACGACGCACAGCCTATCTGAAATTCTGCATGCCCGCGCCGTGCGTTCCCACTGCCCACTCAAGCCCGCCAACAATTCGGCGAGTTCCAAATACGATGTTCCGGAACTCGACAACGGCGTTCGAGCGAGTGTTAGATCTGACGCAGAAGGCGCAACTTCGTGAAAGCCAGAATCGGAATTGCGTGCAGCATTTTCGGCACGCATCAGAATTTCCGCCGACTGACGAAAGGGCACTGCATTCCTTGATGCCGTGCCTGCACGCGCTACTTTTACGCGAAAATGAAAACCACAAAAATGCATTCCTGATTCGTGACAATTGGGAGCGTATTCTTCGCGACGCGGACGTGGAAGACTTTGGCGGCTTTATGATCTGAAGTATCCCGATACGACCGCTGCTTTCACGGGCTACTGCTGGCATAGCGCTCCCTTATCCAACCTCATGCTCCGTTACGGAACCTGAATTGTCGCGCGCCACGTTGCATCTCGCTTGCCGAGAACGCTCAATTGAGACTTCGCTCACGTGCTACCGACCGTTTGTACGCGGCACCCAACGGGCCAGCGCGAAGCGCTAGAAGTTCTGACTCGGCGGGGTCCCTCGCAACGTAAGGCATGTTGCTAACTGCGGCTGGGGCGCCGGGCGGCCACCTATACGCTCAAGCAACCAAAGAGGGGGCGGAGCCTGGGCGAGCAGCTGATGTCGGCCTCGTAGGAAGTGCCGCACTTCGGTTACGGGCGAATGTCGACCTGGCTGGCGATGGGCAAATCGCGCGTGTGGCGCATGTGGCAGGCCTTGCAGCTCAACATTCCGCGACGGCACCCTCGCCGTCGTCGTTGTGACAACGACATTCGCCAACCCGGTGCGACACAGCCCAATTCGGTATGGAGCTACGACTTTGTGCACGACCAGTTGGTGGATGAGCGGGCATTGAAGATGCTTTGCGTGATCGATGAATACACCCGCGAGTGCCTGGCGATCGAAGTCGGCGCCGGCTTACAGTCGCAGGATGTGATCTTGACGCTGTCGCGACTGATGCGGTTGTACGGCAAACCCGCGTTCGTTAGGTCTAGCTACGGCGCTCAATTTACCGCTGCCAAGGTCATGCGCTGGCTGCGATACGCTGCAATCGGTCCGGCCTTCATCGCGGCTGGCAGTCCGTGGCAAAACGGGTTCGTCGAGAGCTTCAACGGCAAGCTGCGTGACGAATTGCTGAACCGGGAATGGTTCCGCAGTCGTGCCGACGCAAAGGTGCTCATCGAACGCTAGCGGCAGTTCCACAACGAGCGCCGGCCCCATAGCGCGCATTACTATCAACCTCCCGCCACGGTCCGTCAAGCCTGGCTGGATTCCGATAATATCGACGCGAGACTCACTGCCTGATTGATCACAGAATTTCGCCGCAGGTCAAGGTCACGCTGAACCGCATGACTTACATCTATCCCGAAGTATCGTCCAAGGAGCGCATCGTTGTTCGCATATCGGCGCTGGCGAACCAGTCCACCCGCCCCATGCGTTGCCACGCCGCACGATCGATTGTGGCATCGTCACCCTCGGGGGGGCGATTACCCGGATCGTCGAATCCCCCCCAAAAATCAGCCGAGTCCGATCAAACTTTATCGACATTCCGATTCAAACGAACTCGGGCCGCTGCCAATATTCGTTCGCGGGCGGCCATTCTCGACTGCCCGCTCTTCTGGCCCTCCTGATCGCCCGCCTGTCGGGCAGTGTTTTTTCGCCAGCTTTTGGGTCCTCCCTTCTTGCACCTCCAGGACCGCAACGCACGGAAGGCCGTGGATGACCTCCACGGAGGGCCCACCCACATGATGGCGATACATGTCTCGGCACGACACCACCGGTTTCGCGGCGCCTGGCGGCCCGCATCGGAGATGGCATACCTCCATCTGAGGCTGCCGACGCGGGAAAGCAGCCCGTTGAGGGTATCGGACACCTGGATGGCTGGCGTTATTGACTCGAGGAAATCATGCGGCATGCTGGCGATGTCTGCCCAAAGATCTCTCGTGCCCAACTGTGCGCCGCTTTGCATGGCGTGCTCGGTGGCGGATTGGCGGCCTTCCTGGTGCACACGGTCTTGTCATGGAGACCCTCCCTCGCGATCGGCAGCCTCGCATTGATCGCCTTCATGGCAGGCTTAATGCTTCGCGGCTCGGCCGATACACCGCCAGCTGATGCCGGACATCGTCCTTCGGATGACCTGCACGCTCTGAAAGCGCGCGTGCCCCAATGGTTCGTGCCCATCGTCCTCGTCTTCTGCCTGACTACCGATCTCGCCATTGACACAGCGGCCGGGAATTGGAGTCCGCTGATCGCCGGCATCCAGGCCGTCTATCGCCTATTCGATGCGCTGCCGATCGACCATGGCGCCCCAAGCCCGGCGCCGCGCACTCCCGCGGCGCGTCCGTCGCAGTCTCGCAATCGTCAGCCCCGATTCGTCCGGATCTGATTGACACTGCCGGCGCCGCCGATTTCAATCCCGGTCGCATGAACGATGTGGGTAGGGCCCCAAGGCGCCTGTTCTGCCTCAGGCTACGCACCAAATCAGCCAATTCCGACGCCGAATACTCGAATTTCCGATGTTCGACACCCGGCTCGCCGCACATCATACGCCTGCGGGTCGCTCCTTTTCCGGCCTGCGAGTCGTAACTACGTTGGGGGATCTGCCGCCCGGAACATCGGGCGGCGCTACTACCCCCGGTCACGGACTCTCGATCTCGGCTCGGAATGACTGCTCTCCGTTTCCCATTGGTGGGCAATCTCTGCCAATGGCCCTCTCTCTTCCCGAAATTCCGCCTTGTAAACGGCAAAATTGCGCACACCGTCACTTTCCTGAAAAAGGTCACAAAATGGCATTTCAGCGTTCGGACGGAAAAAGCTTTGACTTCCTCACTGACTCCACCAATCCCCGAATACGGCGCAGCATGCGGAAAGGCCAGCCACATCATCTCGTCCTTGGTCTCTAGCAGGTGTTTGGAAGATAAGCTTTACTTACGCCTCGACCCGTTCACAGTGTTCAGAACAGCGATCATGGTGACAGATAGAAGAGCTTCAAGTCCTCCTTCCGGGCCATTACGAAATCCCGGATCCGTTTGTCTTTAAATGAGGGCTTATCCGCAGCGAGCCTCGAGCGACAGATAAAATCCAGAAACACGTCGGCAGTGACGGCTCATCGATCTCGAAGTTGTCAGCGAATGCGGCGACAGGCCAATACCTGTGCACACCTGGATCGTCACGTCGGACGCGCGCCGCAAACGAAAAAAGCAACGAGGCGTAAAGTTGAAAGTGAAATTCCGATCGTACTACTGAGGCCGAATGGCCCAGTTTGCGCCCATTGCGCGCGCGTTTGGATCGTGAACATCGAATTCTTGAGTGACCGTATCACACAACTCGCCGTTTATCACACGCTGTACCGCAATGCTGCTTTGGTCTTCAACGACAGCTTATCCCAAGTGAAATCGAGGTAAGCGAGCAACAAACCTGGCGTGCGGCGCGGCCTCCACAGATAGCGGATCCGCCGGAATGCGATGGTTCTCGGCAACCGCGTCCCAAACGGCCCCACGCATCACGCGTGCCCTCTCTATCAACATCGCGAGCTCAAGTTATGAATTCTCCGTCGTTGCATTGCGCAAATTGTCTGCCGCTGAAAACACAAGTGCGCGCTTTTCGTCGACAGGCCTCTCACTCTCATCAATCAAAGTCGCGATCCGGGTAAGATCGTCTGCCACCCGCATCTTGACGTGATTCATATCCTCAACGGAAAGCCACGGGGTTTCGGGGCGCTGCGCTTGCGGCGCTTCGGACGCGCATGCAATTTCGACGATGTCTGCGCGCATCCGATCCACTCCGGTTACGCTCTCGTCTACCGCACGGGCCAACTGTGCGGCAGTTTCGAAGTTGAAGGTGGGCGGTGAAGCGCGCGAAACACCGGGTGTGACCAACGTGATCCCTCTTCTTTGAGAGATTTCCCTCTTTCCCGGCTGCGCTTGTCGCGCTGCCAATTTTTAATCACATCGGCAATCACCGACTCAGCTGTCGCCTCACAACGACCGGCGTCTCGAGCAGTGTGGCCGACAGACACACCAACTCGAATAGCCAGATCACTCAGACGCACGGGGCAGAAATATCCTTGAACCTGAGATGCCATTCGTTACCCCCCCCCAGCAGCGTTCGAGCGATGCGAGCGTTACCGTGAAATCAATGTCCGACTGGCTCGCGATTGCCGACGAACCGAAGGCCACCCGCACGTCGCATACTTGACGAAGTGCCCTTCTAGAAATACATCATACCCAAACAATCGCTCGCCCCAATTCCCTCCTTTTGAGTCCTCCGTATCACCCGGGTTTTGCCCAATGCGCTGCTTGCCAGGTGCGAATTGCTACATCTGCGATTAACCCATCGTACGATGCCGCGGACCAAAATACTCACGCGTACCCACCACGAGAACGCATGCCTTGACCTATCGCTCTGACAAAAAGATGTATCTCGCGAGCATTTTTTGAAAGTATCGATTCGACGGAGTTTTCATAATCCTCAATATGATTTTCGCGGCCTGTCCGGACTGACCAACAGACGGGGCCGCGCGCCGATCAACATGCCAGAAATCACTCAAGCGATGAACGACTACGAACAACTCCGAGCTCAAGCCGAAGCCCTTGCGCAAGAAGTAGAACGCGTGCGGCAGCAAGAACGAGATATCGCACTGAATGACGTGCGCGCCAAAATCGAACAGTACAGCCTGTGCGTCACGGAAATCTATGATCCGGGCCAACTACACGCTCTGCGCCACCGGTTGAATCCCCGCAAGATCGAACCGAAATATCGCGACCCGCTGACCGGTGCCACTTGGACGGGGCGCGGACTTGAGCCTCGTTGGATTCGCGGGCGCAATCGGCAAGAATTCCTGATCGGGTTAAGTCAGCATTTTGCTGCAGCATCCGGCAAGTGAACAACAAGGCGACACACCTCTCCTGCAACTTGGCGAGCGATACGTTCCGTACGCCGCGATCCAATCTGTCGCCCCGCAACCGCAAACGCGCCGTTCGCATCCACGGAGGAGCACATGAAACCTGACAACCGATTCTCGGTTATGGGCCGCGCATTTGCCGCAAGCATCCTATTGCTCACCTTGCAAGCCGCTCACGCAAACGGCATCTATGCCCCCTACGTCGATGTCTCGCTCTACCCAACACCGCAAATCGACCGGATCGGCATGACCCAAGGCATCCAGCAGTTCACCCTCGCCTTTGTTGTCTCAAACGGTCGTTGTACGCCATCTTGGGGCGGCGTACAACCGATCGGCAATGGCGCAACCAGCGATCTCCTGACCATTCTGACCCAATCCATCGCAAATTATCGGGCCCATGGCGGCGAAATTGCGATCTCGTTCGGCGGCGCAGGAGGAGTTTCCTTGATGCAGACGTGCACGACGGTCTCAGCATTGAAAGCGGCCTACCAGACCGTAATTGATACCTATCACCTGACCCATCTCGATTTTGACATCGAAGGCCCTGCGCTGACGGATGCGCCAGCACTTGAGCGCAATTTCCAGGCCACCGCCCAACTAGAAGCTGACTACGCGGCGCGGGGTGAATGGCTACATGTCTCGATTACGCTGCCCGCGATGCCGACCGGACTGACGCCCGCCGGGCTGAAGGCACTGAATATGGCCATCGCAAATCACACCACACTGGACACCATCAATGCCATGGCGATGGACCATGTTTGGCCGCACCTCGACATGGGCACGGCAACGATCAGCGCCGCCCAGGCCCTGTATGCCGAACTCTATACCGCTTACCGGTCTGCCGGCCAAGCCAAAACCGATCCCGAGCTGTGGCAACTCGTCGGCGTGACCCCTATGATCGGCAGAAACGACGCAGTTGCCGAATTTTTCACGATCGATAATGCTCAACACCTTCAAAAAGTGGCCATGGACAATCACTACGGTTTCGCCTCCAGCTGGTCGGTGAGTCGAGATCGCTCATGTCCAGATCACGCGACATACACTTCCCCAACCTGCTCGGGTATCGTCCAGGAACCCTATGCGTTCGCATCGATTTTCACCGCCATTAATGGCCATTGGGGAAACGGGGTTGTCCGTGATCCCGGTTATCGAGGCTCTGCGCCCACTGACACTTCAACGCGTGGTCTTTCAATCGGTGCGATACCGCAGTCACCCTAATCACCCATCTCGCGCAAACCGATCCAATCCGATGAAAGCTCAACGACGAACTTGGTCGGATGGATGCCCGACTCGCGATCACGTGGCCGAAGTGATATTCACTCACCGCACTTACTCCATCGTGACATACGACTTGATGACCTGTTATGCATCTCATATACCGGAGCGATGACCATCCGGCCGACATATTCACACCCGACAGACCCCTGCTCACTCAACTGGAGATCATTATGCCGCTCACCGCATTTGGCAAAGCCATCCGACGCGCCAGATTCGACACCGGGCATACGCAAATGTCCATGGCTGCCCAACTGGGTACCTCGCCCTCTTACCTGAGCGCCATGGAGAACGGCGCCAAGGTCATCACTACCAATTGGCTCCAGAGAATTGAGCGCTTCTTTGCAAAGCAAGGGCTGTACGACCTCAATCTGCCGAAACTCGCCGCGATTTCAAACCCATCCTTGCCACTCGATGGGTTGCCCACGTGTCAGCGGATGCTTGTTGTCGAACTCGCGCTGTACTTTTTTACCGAGGGCGAAATCAACGAGATCGGCCAGTTCGTCGAACAGATTCAAATCCGCCGGCTTGTATCAATGCCTGCTTCCCCGGCAGTCCATCTGTCAACCATCGGGAACGCCCCCTCCGCCCCAACTCAACAGCCTGTCCGGGAAGCCTCGTCGCGACCAGTAAATCACGCACAAGGTGACTGCGCATCCACAATCCCGATATCCCGTGAGGTTCCGGTCGTGAAGCCCGTTTCCGCGGCAATCGCAACACAAGCTCGAACACCCCGTCGTGACACGTCAGATCCATTTGTCATCCGCCGCCCTCAGGATCCCAAGGAGGTCGCGTAAGGCATTGGACTGCAACAGTTAACCAGATAGGCAATCTCCTTGGTCGCGCTCACGCAGCGTGCCGGCGCCGCGATCCGAAGGTAACACACGTCTACCAACGGATACGGCGCCCCACCATTAGATCCAGCCATGCACTTGTCGGAATGAAATTCGTCGATGTGGCCGACGGGCAGGCCGTGCAACCCATATTACCGCGCTTGATGACAATTCCGATACGATCAGCTCTCATACGGCACGCATGCGATTATGATGCTTGCAAGCTCGTCTCGACATGTCCGCCGATTTCCACCGAGGTATCGAATGGTCGACCGCAGCCTCAGCACACACCCGATAACCGAGCGCTTCAGCGCGACCCACTGAGTGAAGTCGGCGCTCATTGTACAAACATTATCCGTCGCTGCATCCCGCACCGCGGACCTTCCGATGCGTGCGTGGGCGAAAATCACTGCCGCACTTCTGTGAAATCGGACAAGCACAAGAACGCTAGACGGCAGCACTATCCGGGCGAGCGGATTAAGCCACACTCCGAAGTAGAGCGTGCCCCACCCATGAACAAATTTTGAAAGCACGGCACCATCAAGCATCCGAGATTTTTATCTTAAATTCTCATTAATCCACTTTACAAAAAGAAAATCCGCCCCTCGATGCTTTAATCGCCACCGCTTTAAATACAAAATACTTTAGGAGCTATGTGTCGCAATCCATCTCAAGCTTCCGCATGATCACGGACGGTTCGAGTCCGTGCGTCAGAAACTGAAGCCACGTGGGTGCCCGTACAAAATGCAGCACGTATATCGCGCGATCTCCAACCAATTCCCAACCAGAAGGCCGCTCCAGTTGCCGGTGATTTTTTGGATCACTTGGGATATGAACAAGGTGGTCGACGGACATGACAACGCACTCAGGTGATGACCGTCCTACTGTCGTCGAAGCAGCGCCGACAACGATGAATGGCAATTCAATGTCGCCGCATATCAAACCTCCCGTCGAAGGATGGCGCTTCGGAATTTTATCGAGGCGGCTTGGGAATTCGTCAAAAAGGCATTCTAAAATGTGAATGACAGCATGCAGTGATGTGCGGATACCCGCGCTCGGCGCGAGCGGTCGAACTGCTGATACACATGTAGCGTTCCGAAGGCTGCGGGCAGGCCAGTGAGAAATCGCACCGCCTGCCGCAGCGCTAACCGCTATTACCGCACCCCATCCACGCCACTGCCGAGCCGCCTACCGGCGCGCGGCTCGACATACACGGTTTCGCCTGCCCCCAAAACTCCCGGCACGCTCGCCATCCCGAGCCTGCTTGCCTGACTGGTTCGACAATGTGCGTCGATATCTTGTCATCGTCAACAAGCTCGGCACGGCGACCCACGCATCTTGTGCGACTCGTCGGCGCCTCCCATGTCCTCACTACCCGTATGATTCTCCATGCGCATGATCCCAAAGCAACGACGCAACAACCCAGAATGCGCGGCTATTCACTTTCCCCGGTCACGGGCAAATTAATGTAGCAGCACTGTCAATGGCAAAGTCATCACGCAGATCACTTTGCCGAAGACATTCACAACACCGTCTACACACAACTCATTTTTACAACCAACGAAAATCTGTCAACGACCAACACAAATCAACCAATTTTCAAAAAAACACCCCATCAAAGAAAACCAAATTAATAGATGCGTCGTCATCGAGCAATTCCACTATTCCAATTTTTGATCGCCTGCATTATGATGCACCCACTCGGCACCAGTCGCTTTCAGAAAACCCGAATCAACTCCCATGATCAAAATATGAATGAAACTTAACGCCCTGCCAGTTTATAACCAACTCGCCTCCACCCTAGCATCACTCATGCCCTCGAAGTATGGCCACTCACCCCGCGGGGGTCACAACGAAAATACTCGGCGACCGTGCGGTCATTTTTTTGAAAAAGAATTCCAACCTCACTTTGGAACAGCACATCGCCAATCACTCAAATATTGAGAATTTCTTATATTTTAGAATATTCACCTACGACGACGATTCAAATCACCTCCATGATTTCATGTACGGGCATTCGCCCCTGCACATATTCACCCGTATAACTTCCCCACTCGAGCCAGCATGTGCGGCCGCTCGCCCATCTCACGAGGCCTTCAATCATGAAATACTACCGACGTATCCCCTTCATCATCTGCCTTGCCTTGAGCGCAACGCATGTTTTCGCGGCCGATGGCACAATCACGTTTACAGGCACGATCAATAGTGAAACCTGCCAAGTGACCGTTAGCAATGTGCAAGTCGTATTACCAGCAGTTCAAGCGGCCACCCTGAAAGCTGATGGCGCGACAGCAGGCGACACGCGTTTCGATATTCAGTTGACGGGCTGCGATCCTCAAGCCAGCAATAGTGTGCGCGCAGCATTTGCGAGCGATACCCACATGGATCCTCAGACGGGGAATCTCATCGTCGATCATGGCGATGGAGATGCCAAGAATATCGAGATCGGGTTGCGCAACCTCGATCATTCGCCGATTCACGTGGGAGATCCAGCCGCCGCCCATGCGTTCCCGATCAATCAGGACGGGAACGCAAGGCTCACGTATATTGCCCAATACGTGGCGACCGGCGGCGCGGCAGAATCAGGCACGGTCAAGAGCGACGCCACCTTCACGTTGAACTATCAGTGACGCCGGGCGCGGAAGGTACGCTTGCTCTGTTTGCCAGTTCCAATACCCTATCCGCGCCCGATGGTCATTCCCAAACCAGCAATGTCAATGCCGCGCGTTTAGTCATTGTGCCTCGCACGAAAGAGATAACTAGCCCCCGTCGTCGGTTAACCATCTGATTGGTGCGTTCGCTTGCAAAATAGGCTCACACGCCTATCGTCGGCGCGTCCACCGACCACCTTTCCTTCGAGGACCGAACCTTAACCCTATGTGACTTGCTGGCCTCATCGCGACCACAGCCACAAGCGATCGTCGCACACGCACACCCCACGCTCGCCTCGCCAAAACAGGCTATTTTTTTGCGGAAAACAAGCACTATCCGATTTCTTTCCGCATATTCACCCCCTTTAATAGAATTGGCCGTGGCGAGTTCCACCCTCTCTTGTCACGACTTGGCCCGAGAGAGTAAATTTATTTGCCGCCCCCGACGGGCGGCATTTTTTATGCGCTGAACACGTGCAACATATTCGGGAGGTAAGCCGCCTGTCTAACCTGACAGTGGTGAATGAAACTTGTCAGGACAAACATAAGGGCGCCGGGCGCGGGCAACATGACGGCAGCGGCAGAGCTTTGCATGCGGACGTTTCCGGGATTCGCCTTCGGGCCCAGGGTGCCTAAGGCGTTACCTCTCATGAAGCAGATTCGGGAGGTGCCCAAGGCGATATAACCCAAGCGCTGACTTAGCGTCGCGCGGCCGCTCCCTTTAGGCAAACGTCCAGCTTGCCCCCGGACACTGCAAATTCAGCCATTGCCTCGCCAATTTCAGAAACATCCGATAGCACCCAACTCGATAGACGAACATACTTTGTATGTGGGCACTGCATGCTCACTACTCTAGACGCCCTCTAGATCTCTCAAGGCTATTGGCCGCCCCGTTGGGGCGGCATTTTTTTGTCCCGTCGACACGCGGCAACAGATCGCTCAACCAGCATCTAAATCATGCGAACCTTTCCCTCCTGAGTGCCACCTACTGGTCACATTCGGACCGCACCGAGCGACCCCAGCCCATCAAGCGAAATTCAACGGCTTCGCCTGACCTGCCCGGCATCCGTATCAGCTCCGCCAATACCGATTCAGACCACCTCGATCGGCGGCAGCGAGCATTTTTCAGGCAAAGCCGATGCCGGTGACGACATGGAATCAGACTTTTCCACCCGCCAATCCGAAACGGCTGATTTTTGCGCGCATTACAAATTTATAACATTGATCGACGGGGAAGGCTTGCTTGCAAGGTACAGCGCTCGATTCGGCGCCCAATCTCATTTTTCGACCAATCATATCGCAAAGTAGTCTCGCGTTTACCCTGACACCCTCAATCCCAATTGGGCTCATCATCGTTTATATAATCAAGGAATATTATGGAGACCGATAATCAGCCGAAGTTGCGCAGCCGCGATTGGACTAATCACTTGAGCGTGATGCGAACTATCCCATCGCTGGTTGCAATTGTAGGTGCACTTACCATTGCCGCCGTGATACCGGACAAACGGTCCGCGGATTCACCACCCAAGCTATACACGATCCAGGGCGACGTGTTTCCGATCGGCTGCACCACGCAACAAGCGCTGCAGCGTCTTGTCACATCCAGCAATCCGCAACATTCCGATATGACTCTGGGCGATGCGCGTGCGACCGCAAATTCCGGTCACTGCGTCGCATTCTCCGCGGGCGAGCGGGTTCGTCTGGTGGACGAGCGGCCAGGTGTCGGATTTGTCAAGCTTCAACGCAACGCCAACTCCCAGGCTTACTGGGTGATGAAGGAGTTAGTGGGCAAACCACAGCGGAGCTAAATCCCGCCCGTCATCCGGACAAGCGTGGCAGATCTCGGCAAAACGCCACAAACCTGAGCAATCGAATCAGGCTGGATTGGGCCCGCGAATCAGCGCGAGGCCCATCCAGATCGCGAATACCGCCACCTTGGCCACCCACGTGGGCGCTGCGTCGATCAACAACCAGAACGCCCCGTGCCAAATCAGCGGCATGTCATTCATCGATTTCCCCTTCCGATTTCCCTGTCGGCCAGCATCGCGTTACGAACCGCTGGTGCTGGCAACCGAGGTCGTGGATGCAGGCTGCGCCCCCCCCGGCACGGGCGTGTGATCGGCCTGCATCGCAGGCATTGCACACACCTGCGCCGTACCATGCCCCTTGCCGTCGGTGGTGAAACCAAAGCGGCACTGATCACCCGGTTTGTTCGACCAACGCACGGTCAGCGGGTCCTTCGGCGACACGCCACGCACATACACCGTGCCGCCCTGGCCGACCACCCCCACCTTGTTGCCCTTCACATCCAGCACATCCGCACCCATCGGCACCGGCTCGCCGTTGGCGCGCTTCACGCGCATCACCACCGGTGCCCCTATCTTAGTCGCGAACTTCGCCTCCACCACTGCCCCGGCACGTGGCACCACGTCCTCACTGGTTTCTTCCAGTTCGGCGTTGTCCGACATCTGGCTCGGATCCAGCACCAGCGTGTTCTCCCGGTACGGCGTCAGGAATGGCACGATTGCATAGCCCGAGCCATCGACCGTCACACCCGGCGTATTCGTGACCTCCGCGCCCTTGGCGCCGTCGGCCCTGACCAGGCCGATCGCGTCGTCGGCGCCCACGGCCTGCCCGAAGGTGATGCCGCCCTTGTGTACCACGGCCGAGCCTGACATACCGAAGGACAGCTGGCTGTTGCCGTCGCTTGCCGACGCCGATGCGTTGACGGTACCCTTGGCACCGTTGTACGTACCGTACGCGCCCACCGACTTCGACTGCTGGTCACCCGCCGAGTAGCCCGCGTTCAGACCGTAACTCCACTCGTTATTGTGACCTGCCGTGCCGCTCGCACTCGTATTGAACGTCGTGCTCTTCTTGCCTTGCGACACAGACATATCCAGATCCGAGAACAACGGATGGCTATCCATGCGGTGGCCGCCCAGCGGAATCGACACACTCGCGTAGATCTGGTTGTTCACGTTGCCGAATGCATCCCGCACGCGCTGCAGCGACAGACTGTAGCCACCCCAGTGCGTCGTGCCCGAGTAGCCGATCTGCATCTGCAGGTCATTGCCCGGACGATTCCAGTAGTCGGTGAGGCTGCCCATCGCGTAGAGCGATCCCGTTCCGATCGGCTGGTTGATGTTCAGTTGCACCCGGCTGCGCGAACGGTACAGATCCTGCGCCGGGTAAGACCCGAGGCTGGCGGCATTGCGGGCATTGACCGCGTCCTGCAGGCTATAAAAACCTGCCGTCGAGTAGCGATACGCGGCCACTGTCAGGTTCGTGTCCGTCTTCGGCAGGCTCTTCGCGTAGCTCAGCCGCCAACTCATCCCGGTCTGCGTCGGACCGTACGGGATCGACGTACGTGCTCCTGTCACGTCCAGCGCGAATGCGCCGTACGGAGTGTTCAGCGCCGCGCCCAGCAGGGCGGCCATATACCCCTCTGACGCCTGCACGCCCCCGTAGCCAGTGATCAGATTGTTGAGGCCCCGCCGATAGATGCCTTGGAATATGTATGGATGCGAATGCGGGCCTTCGCCGTAACCGCGATACTGACCCGCCGCAAAGCTGTACCGGCTTGCGCCGGCACGCAGCAGCTGTGGCACCGTCGCATAGGGCACCGAATACGTGCGTTTGGTACCGTCCGCCTCGGTGATCGTCACCCGCAGGTCGCCACCGTAGCCGGTCGGGTTCAGGTCGCGAATCGCGAACGGGCCCGGCGCGACTGTAGTCTGATAGATCACATACCCATTCTGGCGGATCTCGACCTTGGCGTTGCTGTGGGCAACACCCCGCACGACCGGAGCATAGCCCAGTTCCGAATCCGGCAGCATTCGCTCGTCACTGCCAAGTTGGATCCCGCGCAACGCAAAACTGTCGAACGTGTCGCCGGTCGTCGAACTGTCGCCCAGCGTCAGCGTCGACTTCCACTTGGTCAGGTCGCGCTGTGCATACGCATCCAGTTGTTGCCACTGCATCCCGCCATGTTCGTCGTAGTTCAGCGTTGAACGTTCACGGAACCGCCACGCGCCGACGTTGACGCCCGCCATCAGACCCAGATACATGCTGTCGTTCGGCGCGCCGTTGCCCATCGAGCGATAGGCGTTGAAGTCGTACTTCAGGATGCCGGCCGTAATCCCCGAGTCCCAACGAGACGGCGGAATCCATCCGCGGTCGGTGTGGCGCAGCGCAATCTGCGGAATGCTCAGTTCCAGATGCTGGTCGGACGCATCATAGTGAAGGGACGCGCCAGGAATCCGCTCCGCCAGGTTCACGCACTGCTGCGCGTCGCCCTTGGCGGACGACCACTGGCTCATATCGACACCGGCCGCCTCGAGCAGCTCGCGTGTCACGCACGGCTGCGCACTTCCCTTGCCATGCGCCGTAAAATCCACCGCTCGATGGCCGATCAATTCGCCGTTGACGTACAAATCCACCATGTAGGTGCCCGGCATCACCGGGTTGTCGTGCTCAAAACGCGTCACATCGACCGCCTGACCCGACAGAAAGCTCGGATCGAACTGCACGTTTTGCGCATCCTGATCTGCTGTTGCCGGCTGAGACGTCTCCGCGTGCGCGGTCGCCGTCAACCCCAGCAGCAAGATCGCCCATCCATAGTGATTCCGCACGTCCCTATTCCCCTATGTCTTGCGCGCGACGCGCGCGATTCATTTACTGTGCCGTTGCCTTGCCCTGCGTCGTCGCACCGTAGTCATTGATCCACGAGTAATCGACCTGCATCGGTCCGGTCGGCCGTTGCTTGACCTTCGCTAACGGGAAATCCATCGACGTCATCGGCTTAACCATGCCCTGACCGGCATCGACCGCTTGTCCGCCCGCCTGGAGCTTGATCGAGTCGTACGACACAGAGAACGGCGTCGGGTTGTCGGCGTGAAGCGCAAAACCGCCCTTGGCGCCTGGCACCACCGACCATTTGATTTGCTGCGGACTGTCAGCCGGCGAACCCTTCAACCCATTCGGCCGGAAAAACAGCTTGATGCGAGTGCGATAAGCCAGTTGCAGCGCATTACTGCCATCGGCGTTTTTCGATTTCGGCGGGATTTCCAATGCGTTAAGCCAGTAAACCGATTCGCGGTCCTGGGCCACGGCTTCGTGCGTGTATGACAGTCGCAGCGTCTGCCCTTTATTCGGATTCAACCGGAAAATTGGCGGCATCAGCGTAAATGGCACCTGGATATCCTGCGGATTCGCCTTTGCATCGCCGTTATCGATCCACGCCTGAATCAGTTCGGGCTGCGTGCCCTCGTTGGTCACGCGCACGTCGACTTCCTTGCTTGCCTCGGGATACACGACGCGCGTGCCCGACAGGACAATACCGGCGTGCGCGGACGTCATCAGGCAGCACGCCAGCATGCCAGCCAGACTCAATACTCGTTTTTTCATGGTGATCTCCTGATTCAAAGGCCGGAGATCCGTTTCCAGCGGATCTCCGCACCTGCGCTCATTACTGGTAGGTCAACGTGAAAGTCGCGTTGGCATTGACATCACCCTTTCCTGCCGCACCGGTTGCGTAGTACTGCGCATAAAACGGCATCGTCGCACTGCCACCATCGTCAATCGCAATCGGAGTCGACGACGATCCGTCGCCAACCTTGATCACTGAATAGTCCCCGTTCAGCAGTTGAACATTCACGTTTTGTGCACCAGCACTGGTACTGGTCAGCGTTCCAGTGTTCGGATCAAAATACTGGCTCGAGAACGAGGTGGCGACCTTCTTGGCGGCGTCGGCACCATGATCACAGCCCGTCACGTGAATCGCGAAATATTGTTGACCGGAAGTATCCCCGGCAGCATTCAACGTCTGAGCCTGGACGGTCGGCAACGTCACGGTCTTGGTTTTGTCAGCGTCGCTGACCTGGCACGTTTGCGCGTTCACCGAGCCTTTAAATGTCAGCGTGCCGTCACCTGCAGTTGTATCCGCAAACGCATGCGTGGCGCACATGCCAAGTGCAATCATCAGCGGAAGTTGTCGAGCAAATTTCAAAATAGGGACCTCACAAATAAAAAAACATCTGCTCCGGAAGGAGCTCACCGGCCTGCGAACTGGCCGACCTTTCAGGCATGCGCCCGGATATACTCGCCGCCAGGAAGACCCAACAGCGAACACAACACTGCATCTCTCGTGTCAACTGTGCGTTAAATGCATCAATTACTACATAGGACTACTATTTATTTTTGTACTGAACGTGACGATGTCACGATAAATATACAGATTTTTAGAACAAGATATCCTTCAGAATTATTCGTACGATAACGTCAGGGTCGCCTGGGCGTCCGCTTCGCCGCCTTTGATTTTGTCTTCAGTTTGGTAGTAAATCGCTCCGAACTTCAGATCGATGGCTTGATTGTCTTGGTTCGGTTGATACTTATTGATCGGAACATTTTGGCCAAGCGGGATGGAGGCGTTAGTGTCACTATCCAAAACCCGGACCCCCACTCCCGACGCACCGTCCGCATTCGACAATGTCATAACGCCGTTATTCGCATCATAGATACTCGAACCACCTGATGGGTTTAATTGATACGATAACGCCTTGATCCCCGCCGGGCACGTCATCGACACCGTAAAAGCAGCCTGATGCGCGTCATCCGTTCCCTTTCCGTGGAATGCCGATATCGGAATATTCGTGCCCATGTCCACTGGAGCTACCGTGTTAATCGTGCAAGGCGGGACCTTGATCGAACCCTTAAAATTGATTGTCGCCGAGTCCCCGCCATCGGCAAATGCATGAGTTGCACACAATCCCAGTGCAGTCGTCAGCAAAATCTGTTGGATAATTTTCAAACTGAACTCCTCAAAAAATAGAGGGATAAAAACGCGACTCCATTCAATGAAGGAGCATTATCATGCTACACACCGGAACAGATCCGGATATCCAGTCCGGTCAGCTCCCCCGATACCGACTCCATGCATCTCGGCTTGCTTACGTGGCTCCATCATCAAACAACGGGGCTCGATACAGATCCTATTTTGATGGAAAACACTAACCGACCTGCCCTGTCTTGGCGAAACTTGTCGCCCCAAGTGCGTTGGGGTTTGCGGCGACGAGCCACACACCCACACTATCGGCTACCCAAGGGACGCATGGAACACCCAAGCCAATTCACCCAGGAAATCCCTGCAACTCTGAACCGTAGTTTGAACGCCCTTCTTTCCCGCTCAATAAATGACACCGAACGAATGAAAGCGACATCACCCATTATGCCGAACTGCCCAGCTTTCAAAAATCGGGTATCAGACGAACGCCGACAGGAAAATTCTCAATCCAATACAGGAAAAATCCCATTCTGTTTTGCGCGGCAGCCAAGTACACATACTGCGAATGGGACTGAACCCTACCCGGCAAAATATTTAATTCTGGCGTGGCAACTGGGCATGACCCACCTATTCCGGTCACAATGACAAGGCAGCCTTATCTTCGCGTCGCTTAGTCGGCTCAAAACTCGCTTGCCCCTAACGCCCTTGCCGGGAAGTCGCTTATCCCCGGTCAAACATGGTGTTCACGATGGCATTGCGGAGCCCACGCTCAACTTTCACATACTTTAATAAGAAGAAAAATGGCGGAATGTGTCACTGCGCCCTAGTCATATGCATCGTAAGGACTGCTTGTGCATCCGCCGCTCCGCCTCCTTTGACTTGAGTGTCGGCCTGGATATCGCGAGCCTTGAAATCAACCTGAATCTGTCGATTATCTTTCCACGGATCGCACTGGATTACCTGATCGCTTTTCCAAAGCGGCATCGACGCATCAGGCGAACAGTTTGTAATTTTCACACCGGCTCCCGATGCGCCACTTTAATTCAACTAAATTGCTCCATTTTTTGGTCACCGACTACCTCCGAACCACCAACCTGATTAAATTAATAATACGCATCACTGAAACCCGCCGGACACGTCATCGACACTTCAAATAGCGCAGGAGTGGACATCGACCCCACGCCGCGAAAGGTCGCCGAAGGGACATCGCCCAAGCTCACTGATGGTACTGGATCAATTTTTCATAATGGGATCCGCTATCCAGCGAATCTGACGACAGAAGATCAGCAACAACGAGACCCATTTTCCAATAAGTCGAAGCTACAAAAAATCGGCCACCGCATGAGTTGAACTCAGAATAATCCGAAACATGTTTAAGGATAGTTATATTTTCAGCATCCCAGACCAAGATGCGCGCCTCCTTCGACACGACACCGCATTCGCAGGCATCATGATCTGTCGAGCCATAACGCTACGATGACCGACCATTCCGAGACCGTCGCTCCTATCACGCCGCCCCACCCCTAAAGCGAATTTCATCCGCGACGCAACCGACTGTTAAGTCAGTCGCTTCAGAATAACAACGTATGACCGTGCCGCCCGGCATGCCATTTTCCTGAAGTCCTTTCCACGGAGCAGCCCCATATGCTCAAAATCGTCCGGCTTGCCCTGGCACGACCCTATACGTTTATCGTGCTCGCGATGCTGATTCTCGTCGCAGGGCTCCTGGCCGCGTTGCGCACCCCCACCGACATCTTCCCGGACATCCGCATTCCAGTCATCAGCGTGGTCTGGAGCTACGCCGGCTTGCCACCGGACGACATGGCCGGACGCATCGTGACGCTCTATGAGCGTACCCTCGGCACCACCGTCAACGATGTGCAGCACATCGAGTCGCAATCGTTTCGTGGCTATGGGATCGTCAAGATCTTCTTCCAGCCGACCGTTGATATCCGCACCGCCACCGCGCAAGTCACGTCGATCTCGCAAACGATCCTCAAGCAGATGCCCCCCGGCACCACCCCCCCGCAAATCCTCAACTACAATGCGTCGACGGTGCCCGTGCTGCAGATTGCGCTGACCAGCAACACGCTCGACGAGCAGCAGCTCGCCGACTATGCGAGCAACATCATCCGCCCGCAGTTGCTGAGCGTTCCCGGCATCGCCATTCCGACGCCCTACGGCGGCAAGACGCGTGAAGTCCAGATCGATCTGGACCCGCAAGCACTGCTCGCGAAACATCTGTCTGCCGAGGACGTGGGGACCGCCCTCGCGCAACAGAATCAGATCATCCCCGCCGGCACGGTCAAGCTCGGCCGCTTCGAGTACAACATCAAGCTGAACAACAGCCCGCATGCGATCGCGCAGCTAAACGCGCTACCAATCAGGTCGGTCGACGGCACGACAATCACGATCGGCGACGTGGCGCACGTGCGCGACGGCTATCCGCCGCAAACGAACATCGTGCGCGTGGATGGCCATCGCGCGGTGCTGATGAGCATCCTCAAGAACGGTTCCGCGTCGACACTCGACATCATTGCCGGCGTCAAGTCCAGGTTGCCGCGCATCGAGCAAACCCTGCCCGCCAGCCTGAAACTCGTCACGATGGGTGATCAGTCGACCTTCGTCAAAGGCGCCGTCAGCGGCGTCGTGCGGGAGGGCGCAATCGCCGCCGCGTTGACGTCGCTGATGATCCTGTTGTTTCTCGGCAGCTGGCGCTCGACGGTCGTCATCGCTGCGTCGATTCCGCTCGCAGTGCTCGCAGCGGTGGCTGGACTGGCCGCGTCCGGCGAAACGCTCAACGTCATGACGCTCGGCGGCCTGGCGCTCGCGATCGGGATTCTAGTTGACGACGCCACGGTCACCATCGAGAACGTCAACTGGCATCTCGAGCAAGGCAAGGACGTTCGCACGGCGATCCTGGACGGTGCGCTGCAGATCGTCACGCCTGCCGTTGTGTCGCTGTTATGCATTTGCATCGTGTTCGTGCCGATGCTGCTGCTCGACGGCGTCGCCCGCTTTCTGTTTGTACCGATGGCCAAGGCAGTCATATTCGCGATGATCGCGTCGTTCGCGCTGTCGCGCACCTTCGTGCCGATGCTCGCGCAATACCTGTTGCGGCCTCACGCTTCGCAAGGCCATGCGTCGGGTCAACTGGCCGCCCTGATGACGCCTCGCCACGCGAGCCCCAGCGGATTCCCGTCGCACAATCCGCTGGTGCGGTTTCAGCGCGCCTTCGAGCGTCGCTTCGAAAGCACGCGCGCCGTATACCGGATCGCCCTCGGTCTCGCGCTGACTCATCGCAAACGATTCCTGGTTGTGTTCGGCATCGTGGTGGCCTCATCGTTTGCGCTGGCGCCTTGGCTGGGCCGGAATTTCTTTCCGGACATCGACGCCGGAGAGATCGCGCTGCACGTGCGTGCGCCAATCGGCACCCGGATCGAGGAAACGGCCGCCGAGTTCGACCGTGTCGAGGCCATCGTGCGCCGCGTCATTCCACCCGGCCAACTGAAGGAGGTCATCGACAACATCGGGCTGCCCAACAGCGGGATCAACCTGACATATAACAATAGCGGCACGACCGGTGCCCAGGATGGCGACATTCTCATTTCGCTGGCGGCACATCACGCGCCCACCGCGCGCTACGTGCGCGAGCTTCGCCAGATACTGCCGCGTGCCCTGCCGGGATCGACGGTTTCGTTCCTGCCGGCCGACATCGTCAGCCAGATTCTGAATTTCGGCGCACCTGCGCCGATCGATGTGCAGATTGCCGGTCCCGACCGAGCCGGCAACCGCCGCTACGCCGAAGAGCTGTACCGCCGGATGCGGCTTGTCGCCGGGATCGCCGATACACGCATCCAGCAGGCCGCCACCTATCCGGAGATGACGATCGCCGTCAACCGCACCCGCGCGGACGAGCTCGGCATTACCGAGCAGGACGTCACGAATTCGATCGTCGCGAGCCTGTCGGGCACCAGTCAGGTCGCCCCCACGTATTGGCTCAATCCCCAGAACGGTGTCTCCTATCCGATCGTCGCCCAGATCCCGCAATACTGGATCACCTCGCTGGCGAACCTGCGCAACCTGCCCGTCACCGGACACCTGGGCCAATCCCAGATCCTCGGCGGCCTGGCGACGATCCAGCGCAGCGTTGGCGACGCGATCGTCACGCATTACAACATCGAACCGGTCGTCGACATCTATGCGACGCCCCAAGGACAGGATCTGGGCGCCGTGGCAGGTCGAATTCGCACGCTCATGCACGCCACCGCCAAAGACGTCCCCAAAGGCTCGGTGGTCACCCTGCGCGGTCAGGTGCAGACGATGAATCAGGCATTCACCGGGCTGCTGCTCGGCCTGGCCGGCGCGATTGCGCTGATCTATCTGCTCATCGTCGTGAATTTTCATTCGTGGCGGGATGCGTTCGTGATCGTGAGCGGCCTGCCCGCCGCGCTGGCCGGGATCGTCTGGATGTTGTTTGCGACGCACACCCCACTATCCGTGCCGGCACTCACCGGCGCCATCCTGTGCATGGGCGTGGCCACCGCCAACAGCATTCTGGTTGTCAGCTTCGCGCGCGAGCGTCTCGCGGCGTCCGGCAACGCGCTCGTCGCCGCACTGGAAGCTGGGTTCTCGCGCTTTCGGCCCGTGCTGATGACGGCCCTGGCGATGATCATCGGCATGGCGCCGATGGCGCTCGGGCTCGGCGACGGCGGCGAACAAAATGCGCCGCTCGGGCGCGCCGTGATCGGCGGTCTGCTGTGCGCGACGGTTGCCACACTGGTCCTCGTACCGGTTGTCTTCAGTCTCGTGCATCGTCGCGACACCACCACGTCCTCGCAGCAACCGTCTTCTTCCGAGTTTGGAGCCAACCATGTCCAATGAGATCACCGTCCAGTCGCCCAAGCGCCTACGCCATCTGAAAACCCTCGGCCTGGCCGCCACCCTCATCGCAGTCGGGATCGCAACCCTCGGGATCGCCGACCGGGTCCATGCCAGGCAGCACACCGCCCAATGGTCAGCCGCGCAGGCCATCCCAACCGTCGTGGCACGACGGCCCGCGACCGGCCCGGCCGATCAGGCGCTGGTGCTGCCCGGTCACCTGGCCGCGTTCGTCAACGCGCCGATTCACGCCCGCGTGTCCGGCTATCTGCACAACTGGTATGCGGACATCGGCACGCACGTCAAAGCCGGCCAGCTGCTGGGGCTGATCGATACCCCCGATCTGGATGCGCAGCTCAGTCAGGCACGCGCGGACCTGCAAGATGCCCGCGCCAACGAACAACTGGCGGCGACCACCGCGGCCCGTTGGACCCACATGCTGCAGGACGATTCGGTCTCACAACAGGAGGCCGACGAAAAAACCAGCGACCTGGCCGCGAAGCGGGCAATCGTCGCGGCGCGCACGGCGAATGTCGGACGCCTCACAGCCCTCGAATCCTTCAAGCGCATCGTTGCTCCGTTCGATGGCGTGGTGACCGCCCGCAAAACGGATGTCGGCGCGCTCATCAGCGCCGGCGACGGCGCGGGCCCGGAATTGTTCGCCGTTTCCGACATTCGGCGCCTGCGCGTGTACGTCAGCGTGCCCCAAAGCGACGCGGCCGCCATCCAGCCCGGCATGAACGCAACCCTGACGGTGCCCGAATATCCCGGCATGCGGTTTTCCGCGCAATTGCTGGGCACCGACCAATCGATTGCCGCATCGTCCGGCACCCTGCTCGTCCAGTTGACGGTCGACAATCCGACGGGACGGCTGATGCCAGGCGAATTCACCGAGGTCCATTTTTCGTTTCCCGCCGCACCTGACGCGCTGCGGATACCGGCGAGCGCACTGATTTTCCGGCACGACGGGCTGCAGGTAGCGGTGGTCGGCCCGCACGGACACGCTCGGCTCAAGCCGGTCCGCATCGCCACCGATCTAGGCACCGAAGTCGCGATTGCATCCGGACTCAGCACCGACGATCGGGTGATCGACAATCCGCCCGACTCGCTGGCTGCCGGTGACCCCGTACGGGTCGACTCGCCTGCCGACACACCGGCGACGCGCGATGGAGAGGCGTCCCATGGCTGAACGTCGCCTGAGTGCCGTGCTAATCGGAATCGTATTCATGAGCGGCTGCTCGTTTGCACCGGTCTATCGGCCTCCTGCAGTCGACGTACCGCCGACCTTCAAGGAAGCCGGCGCATGGCAGCCGGCCACGCCGGCCGACCGATTGAGCCGCGACGGGTGGTGGACCGTCTATCGCGACCCGACGCTCGATCGTCTCGAAACCAGGCTGGATCACGCCAATCCGGACATTGCACTCGCACTGGCCCGTCACGACGAGGCAGCGGCAGACCTCAATGCCGTGCGGGCTGGACGCTACCCGGCCTTCGGGCTAGACGTCGATGCCTCTCGCAATCGTGCATCGGCACATTCACCATTGCGCGCCGCACCGAGTGCCTCCACCTATCAAAGCTATACAATCGACGCCGACCTCGACTACGGTCTCGATCTCTGGGGCAAGGTCCGCAATGCCGTCCAGGCGGGGCGTGACCTCGTTCAGGCGAATACCGACGATCTGGCGTCGGTTCGCCTGAGCCTGCAGGCCAGTCTCGCCAACACCTACTTCACGCTGCGGGGGCTAGATACCGAACGCCAGCTGCTCGACCAGACGATCAGCACCTATCAGCGCGCCGTGGCCTTGACCCGGAGCCGTCATGCAGGTGGCATCGCATCGGGCCTGGACGTGACACGCGCCGAAACCCAGCTTGACACCGCACGCGCCCAGGCCGCCGATCTCGACGCGCAGCGGGCGCGGGCGGAGCACGCGATCGCGTCACTGATGGGGGTGCCCGCGTCCTCCTTTACGCTGGCGCCAACGCTCGCGCCCGCGCACCTACCGTCCATTCCGGCCGGACTGCCCGTTTCGCTGCTGGAACGCCGGCCGGACATCGCCGCGGCCGAACGGCGCGTCGCGTCCGCGAACGCACAAATCGGAGTGGCCCGGGCCGCATACTTCCCGGACCTGACGATCGGACTCGACGGCGGGTTCCTAAGCGACACGCTCGCGCCGTGGGTTGCCGCCCCCAACGCGATCTGGTCGCTCGGACCGAGCCTGGCCATGACCCTATTCGATGGCGGCCGCCGCCACGCCGTCACGCAAGCCGCGCGCGCCAAGCTCGCGGAGCAGGGCGCGCAATACAAAGCCGTCGTGCTGCGAGCGTTTCAGCAGGTCGAAGACAATCTTGCACGCCTGCATCATTTCGGCGACGAGGCAGCCGACGAGGGCCAGGCGCTGACTGCGGCGCGCCAGACGCTCAAGCTGGCGATGTCGCGCTATCGTGATGGCGTCGTCAGCTATCTTGATGTCGTCGCGTCACAGACCACTGAACTCAACACCGATATCGCCGCCCAACAGCTTGCAACACAACGCCTGCGCGCCTCCGTGCGGTTGATCGAGGCACTTGGGGGCGGGTGGCGTCGGCCGGCGTGTGCGCACGCTGACGCGACCTCGGGCACGAACGCCACGTGAGCGGCACTGGACGCCGGGGAGCCGGTTATCGAACAGGTCCGATTCCAGCAAAGGGACATGGGAGAGGCATTGCCTGCTCTTGCCGTCCCGGCATGGAGAGTGTGAAACTAAAGGAGCGTGTTGCCCACCAGTGGCAGGCAACACATGGCTTTGGGTCTCGACGAAACTTCGCCAACTCGCCGGCGCGTCCGACGCAGCAGTCCGCTACACACAAAAATCAGCAAAGTCCGAGCAAGCTTTGTCGGAACTCCGATTCACAGGATCCCGTGCGACTGCGAATATAACTTCGCGGGTGAGCACGTTCCTTTTATTACCCGCGCCTCCCAGCCTGGATGACCGCCCGCCCATCGGGCGGTCCTTTTTTCGTCAGCTTATGGGCCCTCCCTTCTTGCGCCTCCAGGTCGCTGCGTTCGGAAGACAGTGGATGACCTCCACGGAGGGCCCACCCACCTGCTCGCGATTTCGCGTCTCAGCTCTGAATAGAGTAAGCGTCCGGTCAGTACCCTCTAGTCATTGAAGTATCGATAAGCACAATAGGTCCCCACCAACGATAGGTGGGGACTCAGCGATGTGCCGAGTTCCGTCTCTGCGCAGATTCATGCCCGTTGACGCCGATCGCACCCTCTACGTGGCAACGGGTTTCTCCGGGCGGGGTTTATAAAGTATGCTCTGCGGGCAGGCAATGCCGTGGCGGTCGACCTGTGCGGCGAGCGCACGGGCGCGTCGGGCCGCTTGATCGATCTGTCCGCGTATCGGCTGCCGGATGAAGCCTTGTTCGACCGGTAATCATGTCATCCTCCTATCCCGAACATCTCGCGGGATTTCGCTTAATGAGAGAGCCTTCAAATGACCGGTTTCAAGGAGCCTGAATTCAATGTGGTGACCTGCACCTCCGGTGCGCGCACCTTTCTCACCAACGCGTTCCTGGTCGAACTGCCGAACGGTGTCGTGGCCATCGACGCCATGATGACCGTATCGGATGCGCGCCAGGTGCGTGACCGGCTAGATGCGCTGCGCAAACCCTTGCTCGCGGTGCTGATCACGCACGGGCATCCCGATCACTACAACGGTGTCGGCGAGCTGATCCGTCGTCTCGACTATGTACCGATCATCGCCACGCAGGGCGTCGACGAGGCGATGCGCCGTACCGACGATGCCAAGGCCGTCAAGTGGCAGCCGGTGTTCGGCGACGATTGACCGACACGACGCACGTTCCCGAATCGCCTCGTGCACGACGGCGACGTGCTGCATTTCGATGGCGTGCCGTTCGAGGTCAGGGAGTTCGGCCCGGGCGAATCGAACTGGGATCTCATCTGGACCGTGGGACGCCACCCGCGTGTCGCCTTCGTCGGCGACATGGTTTTCAACAACGTCCATTCCTTCATGAACGACGGCCATTCGGCGGACTGGCTGCGCAGCCTCGACGCGCTCGAACGTCTGTCCGGCGACATCGCGCTGTTCTACACGGGGCACGGGCAGGCGGACAAGCCACTCGACATGATTGCCGCGCAGCGTGCCTATATCGGGTGCTATCGCGCGGCGGTGGCCCGGCTCGCCAACGGCAATCGCAGCCTGGACGATGCAGGGAAGGCCGAGCTGGAGGCCATCATGAAGCGCGTCCTGCCCACGTCTGACCTCGACGTCTTCATCAAGGCGGGGGCTGATGCCGTAGCTGCCGAACTGGCGTTGCAGGTATCGGACCAGGCCATTTCCGCCGGCCAGCAGGCTCACTTCGAAACTTGAGGTTCATCTCATCCAGTGCGCCGCGGCTCAGTTCAGTATCGGCCAGTAAATTGCGCCAATAGCGGTAAGCGCCTGAGCAGTACCGTAGTTCAGGTTGTTGACGGCTGAGGTTCGCGGCGCTATCGGATGGGCTCGACGCGAGCAGTAGGCGACAGCGACGGTGCGACGTTCCACTGGAGTAGTTCGTCGACGCGGTTGGCCGGATGGTCGGCGATGCGCTCGAGCACGTAGGCGAGATACGCTTCGGGATCGAGGCCGTTCAGGCGTGCCGTGCCGATCAGGCTGTACATCACGGCGGCACGTTCGCCACCGCGAGTCGGCGCCGGCGAACAGATAGTTCCGTCTGTTATGCCGATCTCGGCATAATCGAAATTATGTCCGGTCCACGATTATGTTGAGTGATCGTGGCGAGCCCCCGCTGTCAGGGCGACTCGCCCCTTTCAACTACACATAATCAAAGCGCTTGCAGAAACTTCAGCAGCGCGTCCGTCGGCTGGTAACGAGTGCCTCGGATATTGAGCGGCGTGATTGCGGCCAGGGCACGCTCCTTCATGGCCAGATCAGCTTCAATGTAGCCGTGGGTCGTCACCGGACTCTCGTGCCCGAGCCAAAGCGCAATGACCGTGAGGTCAACCCCGGACTGCAACAAGTGCATCGCTGTCGTATGGCGCAGCGTATGTGGTGAGATCGTCCGTCCGCGCAGCGAAGCACATTGGGCCGTTGCAGTGCTCACAGCCCGTGCGATTCGTTCGGCTACGTTCGATCGGGTCATCGGCTTTCCCCAGCGGTTAGGCAGCAGAGGTTGAGTCTCTTGCAAGCCGGCGAATTCGATCCAGCGGCGAATCTCGACGGCAGTTTCCTTCCACAGTGGTACGGTTCGCTGCTTCCGCCCCTTGCCGTGCAGGCGTACCGATGGTGTGATGTCGAGTTCCAGGTCGTCAACGTGTATGCCGATCAGCTCAGAAACACGAGCGCCGGTGTTGTAGAGCATCTTGAGAAGCACCCGATCCCGGCGGCCGTACCATGTCGTTGAGTCGGGTGCATCGACGAGCGCCTGAGCTTCGTTTCTGGACAGGAACCCGAGCAATGGCTTGTCGAAGCGTTTCATCGGAATCGCGAGAATCTGCTGGGCGAGTAACAGCGCCGGAGGGCATTGGTGGGTGGCGACGTATCGCGCGAAGGCCCGTATTGCCGCGAGCCTCGCATTTCGGGTCCGTACGGTGTTGTGCCGTGCAACTTCGACATGCGCGAGGAAGCCGAGAATCAGCTCCGCATCGAAGTCGCCCAGCGTCAGTTTGGCCGGTGGCTTTCCGAGTTTGCGCTCGGCATAGGCCAGCACCAGCCGGAAGGCATCCCGGTAAGCAGCTACCGTTCTCGGACTGGCGGCCTGCTGTTGAAGCATGCGTTCGGCAAAGAAGCGCTGAAGCAATGCCGCGAACTCAGTTGGTTCGGCGAGCAGCGGGTTCATGTCGATGCTCCTTCGGTATAGCGGTGGAAACGCTCGCCAGCGACGGCCATCAGTTCCGGGATGCCTGTGAAGTACCAGTACGTATCGACTACCTTCGCGTGGCCCACATAAATCGATAAGGCCGATAGACACCGCGCGATGTCCTCTTCCTGTTGATGGAAGCGCAACGCGCTGCGTACGATAAAGGTATGGCGCAGATCGTGTAGCCGGTGATGCATGTAATCTCCACGAGGCTGCCAGCCAAGCTGTCTGCAAAGCGAATGCAGCACATACAGCACCCTCCGCCGATCAACAGGTCGACCGTCGTCGCGCACGAAGAAGTGATCGGAGCCGGGACGCAAGACGAGGCGGTCACGTAATTCCGCGTATGCCTGCAAATGTGGCGGGACGGTCGCATGCAAGGGAACGAAACGACGCTGATGACACTTGGCGTCGCGGATATCAAGTACTCCAACCTCGAGATCCACATCGGCTCGGGTCAGTGCCAGCGCTTCGGAGATACGCAGTCCGGTTGCCGCCAGTAACCCGAACAGCGTGCGGTAAGTGGCCGGACGTAAGCTTCCGGGCGGCCCAAGGCGGTCAGTCTCTACCAGGAGGGTTCGCAGTTCTACGTCGGTATAGATATGTGGCACAAGCCTCGGTGTCCGGGGCCGAAGAGATTCCGCGGGGGTATGATCGTTTCCGCGTCCGTGCGCAAGCAGAATCTGGCAAAGCTGCGCAGCACCTCTATGCGCCGTGCCCAACTGATCCGGTTTGGACGCTTCGACGCCCGCGCCCATTCAGCTGCGAGTTCCAGAGTGAACGTCTCCGCGCCGCATTGATCGGCGAAGCGGGCAAACGATTCAAGCTGTCGGCCATCGATTATTAGCTCGAAGCCAAAGCTGCGGCGATAGGCAAGATATGCGGCCACGCGAGCCGTCCAGGTTACAGTGGCGCTCATGATGTGCTCCCCGGCCACGGCAGTGCGACGCTGCGCAAGCCTTCCAAATCGACACGCGCATACACCCTGGCTGTGTTCAAGCTCCGATGTCGCAGCAGGTCCGAGATCTCTTTGAGCGACACGCCGGCCTTCTGCAGCCGCGTCGCTGTCGAACGCCGAAGCACATGCGTACTGCAGAACTGATCCGCCAGGCCGCAGCGTGCTGCAAACGCACGATTCATTGCATTGCGGATGGCCGCTACGCTGAGGGGGACACCAAAGGGCGCACGGTGGCGCACGAATATGGCGCGACTATCGGTTCGGGGACGACCTTCCCGAAGATAACGAGTGAGGGCTTCGCCGGTCTGTACCGGCAGGGGCAGATGTTGCGTGCGCTGGCTCTTGGTGCGATGAAGCGTCACAATCCCGTTTCGCCAATCTACGCAGTCCAGCGTCAAGTGAGCGGCTTCATCTCCCCGCAGGCCGAGGTCGAGTATGCAGCGGGCGATGGCGTAGTCTCGTAGACCAACTGGATAGCTTACGTCGAACGCTTGCAGGAAGTGTCCGAGCTGAACGTCCGAGAGCACCTTCGGAGGACTCCGACGCGGCCAGTTTGCAATAGCTGGTAGTGTCGCTGCGAGTATCCGGGTATCGTCACCTGCATCGCACGAAAGCGTAAATAGCTGCGCAGGCTCGTGCAAATGACACCGCGCGAACTGGGTTTCCAGTGGGCTGCAAGGTCGTGCAGGAATGAGTCGATATCTCCAGTAGTCAGCCGTTCAATACTGGGAACGTTGCCCTCGAAGCGACTGGTAAAGAATGCCTCCAGGTGTCGCACACGGTAGGTGCACGTCGACGATGTCAAGCCACAGGTGTTCTGCAAATGATCGTGGAAACGCTGGAGCTCGACGGCCATCGGGCTCATCGTTTTAGTGGTCGTCGCGCCCGCATTGGGCAACAGCGCAAGCAGATGATGGAGCGCCGCCCGCGTCTCCGATACGACAGACCGGCACGGTGCCGGACAGCTGCAGGTGGGGAAGTGAAGTCGAATGAAGCGTTCGATAAGCGCGTGGTCAATGCTCGTGACAGCCAACCGCTCAGACATCATCCAGTAGCTGAAATGTGCGAGGCAGCGAAGATAGGCCCCGATAGTACCCCTTGCATAGCGTCGGTTCTGCAGGGCCTCAATGTATGAAGTGATGAAGTTGCTCAGTGGGCCGTTCAACAGCCAATCTCGGCGAGCAAGGTGCGCCAAGCATGCGTCGGTGGACATGGTGATCTCCCGCGTCAGGTTTGCGGAATACCATGAAACCACCGATTATTATGCTCAGTTCTGGCCGACCATGATCGGGTTGTTGGTGCGTTGGCGATGCCGCGAGACAACACTCCCTCGCTCAGGCCTCGGCATAATCGTGGACCGGACATAACGCCTTCCGAGAGCCAACACGCGTTTCAGTGCCAGCAGACCACCGGTCTCGCACCGCCTCAAAAAAATGGTTGAATCCGATAAAGATTTTCCGACACTCTGCTTCAATCGATTCCGAACAACGGGCCGATATAAATCGGCGGGCGGTTACATATTCCGACTCTGACGGAGCGCCGCTTTTTCGCTGGAACGCCTGACGCGCTACAGTGGGCACGAACGCACAGATGCCGCCCAGCATCATCTTGACCGACATTTCGCCAACCACTAGGGGACGTCGGCTATCAGACGATGTGCACACCCTGGATAGCCGAACCATGATGCCCCACGCCGGCGCCGCGAGGTCCAGCGGCACGCCCGTCACGCAACCACGACCGCGGGTCTCTAGTGGTGCACCTTTGACTCTCACATCGACGTCATCTGGCCCTGCTTGATCCCGCCCTCAACCACGGCGAGGCTCCGACACAAAGGCTCCGCCGTTGCACCTCATCGTCTTCATATAGCTTTCGGTCAGCCTCGGTCAAATTGGCGGTACGAATTTCCCCGCAAATTGAGATAGCCTCGTATTTCACATCCATTCATTTCGGCTCATTCAAAATTTCCTTCGCTCGATTGTAATACACTAAACGCTTGCGCTCGACTGAGTTCGAGTATGATCGACCATCTCGCTCTACCCGATAACGCTCGCCGCGACTCGCGACGCTTTCTCGCTGCCGGTTCACAGGCGTCGTTTCCAATGTACCGAGTGTGGAGAGTGAATGCGCATGCTTATGGAGATTAGCGGGTAATACGACGCCCAATTTCTTGTCCTTCTGTAGAATATGGCGTGCACCGGACTTATCATAGAAGTACACAAGATTTTTGCCATCCATTTTCATGCGCTCAACCAAGCCAGCGGAGACCTCCGGTTGCTTGGCACTTGCTAGCGCAGTGCTTAATGCAAAAATCGCGCAATCGCCCGGAGATTTCTGTATGGCCAACTCTACAAAGCCGATGCGGGGTGGCGCATCATTTTTATTGCGGCCGGCGACCCGCATGGCATCAAGCAAGCTCTTGAGACCATGGTTCGAACCTGTGCTCTCTTCGCCCTGCAGAAAGGCTGACTCATAGACGACGAGAAAGCGCGAGCCATCCTCTTCGACCCGCAGGTCAATAGCTGCAAAATGTGACTCATTGCTTTCTGATCCCCGCGCCATCTTAACCACCGCCTGGCCTTGCCACGGTCCTTTCTTTTCCATGACAAACGATGCCAATTCATCAGTATTGCGCATGACATGCAATTCCATACCAGGCCGACGCTTTCGCTCCGCATCGACCATCGCCGACATCAATGCATCGTCCGCAATGTTGGTCACGCCACCCGGTTGACGGTTGAATTTCAGATCCTCATTCGCGTGATCGATCGCCAAATCGACGAGGCTGCGCGAAAGAAATTTCTTGATTATTCCCATACCGGGAGTTTGATGCGACGACCCCGCCACCTCCGACGCCCTTCCAATTTCGACGATTTGATTTTTCAAACTCGCCGCGGCGTTGAACTTTGTAGATGTACGCGTGGACGCCACCTTGATCGGCCAACCCTGACACCTCGCGTTACCGATCGATCGGATTTTCTCTCCAAGCTTATCAAGTGTTTTCTGAGAAATGCATTTTTGATTCAGCTTAATTGAGACCGCTTGACTCAAAGAATGCTTTGACGAAATTCGATTAAACAACCCCATACCCAACAACCTCACAATGCCTCACCAATGTCAATGATCGGCCACGCAAAACATAGATCAAACCATCCCCAAGCGCAGCCACTCAATGACTCAGCTTACCAATTTCAATCGGCAAGTCGACCGCACCAAGATGGGAAAGTACCGCCTCCGCATCCTTCGCAGCCTCTATCTATTTGATCGCAATATCGAGCACCGATCTCCTGATAAAAGCTCTTGCTCCAAGAAATTTCCAATTTTCCCAAACCACCAACGAGCAACGGGGCACGGCGACACATGGAGCAAGTTGGTGCCACCATTGAACGCACCGCCCTCAATTTACAGAATCTGATTCAACAGAAATATGAAATCATGCCGCAACATCGGTTAACTTTCACAACTCTGATGCAAATCACTTTGCGTCGCAATCAGCATTTTCATAAATCCCACACAGAATTTACTGATTTCGTGATGCCATCATCCGGCCCGTCGGTCACGCCGCCCCTCCCGGATCAAATGTTCAAAACAAACTTGGCAAATTCATCGAAGTTGAGTCGACACAGTCAATCATGCACCACTCATAAGAATGAATTGAATAAATTATTCTTCATATTGGCATCACGGATGATTTACATCGCAAACATTATCCTAGGACCCAGCCGAAGTGCCCGAGAAAGCTCGGCGCCGCCGGCCAATTTACGTGAATTTCAACTGAGGTTAACGGAAATGAAATATCTGCTTATCGCAGTGACTGCTGTATGCGCAATGCTGACCGAGCCTGTCTTTGCCCAATCAACACCGAAACCCACGCTGTCCGCGCCGGCGCAAACCGCGCGGGATAACTCGTATGCGGATACGGTGGGCCAGTGGGTTCCGCCATATGGCGAGCCTGTTGCCCAGAAAACGCGCGCACAGGTTTACCGGGAACTGGTACAGGCAGAAAACGACGGCCAGCTCGCATACTTGAATTCCACAATCTACGCACACTGATGGACTCTGTGCGCCATCGTCACCGACCGCTTCCCTCAACAAGATGGCGCACTACTTTTTCTCGGACCGGCACCCAATGCCAAGCCGATTATTGCGGCCACAACGCACAAGACGTTCCACTCTCTGTTAAGCCGCCAGGAACGTAAGCCGGTAGCCGTACCGGCTGATCGTCTCGATGCGCGCATTCGGCATGTGCACTGCAAGCTTGCGCCGTAGGCGAGAAACCAAAATGGTTACAGTCGACCGATCGACATCGTCCTTATCCTGCCAGCAGTAACGAATCAAGCGCTCACGCGATACTGGTAAATCGACCTCACGCATCAGACATTCCAACATCAACGTTTCCCGTTGTGTCACGACAAGTCTCAATCCCGTTGGCATCGACTTTGGTTCGTGCGTCCTCTTGTCGTTCGGCTTTCCGTCGGAACTCCAACACACCAGATTCCCGAGCGCCGTCCGATGGTAGGCTCGCAAACACTCATTGATCTCAAGAAACGAGTAAGGATGATCGAAGCACGCATCGGCTCCCATGCGCAGCGCACTCACACGATCCTGTGTCGTCGCAGCGCCTAGAACAGTAATGAGCACGGCCCCGCCACGACTCGATGAGAGCCGACGCAACATATCGAATAGCCCCGCATAGTCCGCCCGCTCAGCACACATGACGATGATTGCGTCAAACGCTTCTTGCTCCGCGACAAACACACCATCGCGCCAATCAGTGACATGCTGCACACTATGCCTGCACTCACGCAGCGCCTTGTGGAGCCATACTGCCCCTGGATGCTGCCCGGCCATAAACAGAATACGCAAACCTCACTCCGAATCCCGATGCGGCGTCGCAGACGCTCACGCCAACGTTCGCGACCAACAATCAATCGACACACGTGTACCCGGATCCGCGTCACCGATATGCAGCGCGAAATCATGAACGTTTACGACCGCTGCTACGATGCTCAAACCCAACCCACCTCCGGTCAAGTGACGCGTCCGCTCACTACGATAGCCAGGCGCCAGTACCGCCTCACGCTCCTTCGGAGCAATTCCTATGCCGTTATCGACCACGTCAACCTGCGGGCCGAACGCGGTCTGCCGCAATTCGAGGCAGACCGCGCCTCCTGCGTGTGTGTACTTGAATGCATTGTCGAGCAAATTACTAATCGCCTCAAAAAGCAAAGCACGGTCTCCGTGAATCCGCGCAGACCGTTCGACCAGCACATCGAAGCGGATCAAACAACTCTCCGCCAACGGCTCAAACAATTGCCCCAGCTCCGCCACGAGCGCCCCAAGATCCAGCACATCAAAGCCACCACGTCGCTGAAACGCACCGATTTCGGCGATACGCAGCATCGCACGAAATCGCCCCAGCAGATCGCCCGTCTCGCGGCGCGCCCGATCGACCAGTTCTCGCAGTACGGCATCGTCATACAAGACCGCACGATCAACAGCACGCGTCAGCAACGATTGCACGTGAAACAGGGGTGTACGCAGATCGTGCGCAATGCCATCGCACACGCCCTTTACCTCGCGCATCAACCGCTCGACTTCCGTCAGCATGTGATTGACGAGATGCGCCAACATGTCGAGTTCGTCTCGACCGCCAATCGGCAAACGTTGCCCCAGATCACCCTGCGCAATGCGGGACGTCACCTGGCGGATAACCTTCAGGCGCTGCATTTGACGGAGGCTAAGCACCAGCCCGCCCGCGATCCCCGCGATGAGACTGAGAAAGCCCCCTGCCAACAATGTGTCGATGATCATTTCACGAATGCGCAATATGTGCGTCAGATCGCGGGCTAAGACGAGCCTGTCGCCATTCGGGCGCCGAACGGCAATTGCGCGCACGACCGGCGCCATCTCGCCAGCCGTAAGCGTCAGCGAACGATCCAGCGTGAGACCCGATCGATCGAGTTTCAGGTGATCCGGAAATGCTAGAATGTCGCCCGCAATATGCTGGCCGTCTGGCGCAAATAACCCGTAGTAGTTCGCATGCATACGCTCCCGCTCGAGCCGATTACGAATGACAGCGGCAAGTGTGCTGTCGGGCAATGAATCGAAATAGACTACCTCCCAATGCATCACGACATCGGTTTCGTTTTCCATGACGTGTGTGATCATGCTGGCCACGAAGCCAAGCAGCACCATGACGGACATTGCAAAAACGACCGCATAAACCGCGACGAAGCGAAACGCCGACGAACACCAGCGCTGCGCCAATGGGTGAGTGCGCCATATCGAAAATTCTCTCATTCGCCCTCCGCTCACTCGAGCAAATACCCCGCCCCACGAACCGTCTTAATCATCGGTTTTTTCCCGGGTGAATCGACCTTCTTGCGCAAACGCCCCATGTGCACATCGATTAAATTCGTTCCGGGATCGAAATGGTATCCCCATACCGCCTCGAACAACATGGTGCGAGTAATCGTCTGTCCGGCGTGCCGCATCAGGTATTCGAGAATCCGATATTCAGTCGGCAAGAGTGGGATTTCCTCGCCGTCTCGGCTTAACTTACGGGAAATTAGATCAAGCGTGAGTGGTCCGACCATCAATGTCGTCTGCACCTGGCGGGGTACCGCACTGCTACGTCGCACCAGCGCCTCGAAACGCAAAGCCATCTCTTCGAGATCGAACGGCTTTGTAAGATAGTCGTCGCCGCCCGCGCGCAAGCCGCGGATACGCTCGTCGACATCGCTCAACGCACTGAGCATCAGCACTGGTGTGCGAATTCCGATACCACGCATCGTCGTCAGGATGGATAAGCCGTCAACACCCGGCAACATTCGGTCGAGCGTGATCACATCGTGTTCGCCACTGACTGCGCGGGCCACGCCATCACGCCCATTGTCGATCCACTCGACCACGTAGCCGCGGCCAGTGAGTTCAGCGACAATCTCGTTTGCGGTGATTTCGTCATCTTCGATCGTCAATACACGAACCATAGCATTCCCCTCCCCCGCAACCCTGATAACAAGGTTGCTCAGCATCCATAATTCGGATACCAAACCATTACTTAAAAATAATCGGAACGTCGTTCCAAACCGGCATCGCGCTCTTGTGCGAAAACATCGCAGACCTAGCTACTGCCGGCATAGCTACTGCCGGCAGGGTACATGTAAGCCATCCCGCACCGACCATCGTTAACATGAAAAATATTTCAGGGGACCATTCCTTGCGCCCCTCAGGCCGTCATCCTGACCTTCCTTCTTGGCAATAGCTCCGCGTCCCGCGCCCTCAGGCGTACCCTCCCGCCCGTCATCCCCGTGGAACGGTACGACGCCGCCCGGTCACCATCCTCACTCCACTAAAACTTGCTTCATCAAAATGCCACCGCTTTGACGATCAAAGAGCCTTAACTTGAATGACCACCCTAGGTTCTTGCCTCCCCTGTCTAACCATATCTTCATTAAGGAATTTCAAATGAGACGCCTGTCACAATGGCTCGTTTGTTCAGTTTTGGCTTCCGCTTGCACCGGGGCCTTTGCCGCTTCAGCACTCACGCCCCAGCAGTGCAGAGCCTATCCATTCGTTCGTCCCAAGGGACCGCTTACACACAAAATGCTCATGGATGAATTGTCCGAACTCGAGTCGGTCGGTTACGAGCCGTCGGCCGGAGACGAGGGAAACTATCCGGACGACATCGACACTGCGCAGGCCAAGCTAATGCAGAAATACCGGCATGATTGTCTTGGCGCGTCCCAAACCACGACGGCAAACCAACCGTAACCCAACCACGGTGCCCGCGTGAGACATGCCGCGCTGAACGACCTTCACAAGCAGTCGATTGTCCTGCATGCACCGCTATGCAGGACACATTCGACAGTCCGCTGACGGGCAGGAACCGTCCGGGAACCGGGGTCGCGAAACGGGTGTATGACACATAATGGTATCGCACCCATCTCCGGGTTCAGGGCCGCGTCAACCGCTCAAAATACGAATATTCCTATCCACCCCCAGCCCCCCCTCCGATTGGCACGGACCTGCACGCTTGAGTTCATGCAGGAGCGCGTGCTCTGCACGATAGAAACCATCGCCTTAGTTTGAGCGTACTTTTTCGACAGACGAGCACATATTTCGTGATCCCGGGGACAAAGCGAAGCGAGTGTAAATGGCATTCGCCGCGATGAACCAATCGTCCACGTGCAGCAGTTCGTCCTACCTTTAGGACACTGTACAAGGCCATCAGGCGGTGCGTGGCGTTTGCATAGGTTGGCGAAGCGTATTGAACACAAACGTGCTCGTTCTGCGGCACCAATCCGTTCAGTAGTCGGAAATGTATGGCCGGACTTGGAATAAGGCAGTAGATGTGCAGCGATTGCGGGACGGTACACGACCGCGACACAAACGCCGCCCGGAATATTGCCCGCCAGGGACTTCAAGCGCTTGCCGAAGGATTCCCTAGGGTTTAGCCCGAAGAGGAAATCAAACTCCGCCACGATCAGCCAGACATCTCTTTCTTATCCGCTGGATCGCTCTGCACAGAAAACGCAAAGCAACATTTTGTTTTCCCGCTGACAAACAGCCGTGCCTACCTATCTAACCGCTACCGCCACCACCGAAGCCTCGTAGGACGCGTTACCCGGGGCGCAAACCGCTCGACGATCGCGCAATACCGACCGGTAGCATTCCGCCCGCGGTGATCCTCACTCGCGCCAACCGTAACGACGCCCCCTCTCATCGAGGCCATTCCACCCATTCAGGGACGGCCGCTGTCGAAGCCTATCGTCACACTAGCCAATCGCGGCCACGACCACGCAAATATCGCAGGCCACTTCAAGCCGCCAGCATTTCCACGCATTACACTCGTCGTTGTGAGCCGAGCGGCATCAAACACACCTTTGCATGTGTCGCCCCGCTTCAGCCCCCGCTGCGCATCCAGCTCGAACGCCTCACTGCCACCCATGATGGCGCCCATGGAATCGACGCCTGCATCATCTGCTCGTGGTGGCCTCGAGACTCATTGTGTTAGTGCTTCCTAGCGAACAACATTCCTGAAGCGTTTGCGGTCTGACCAATCAACCGCTCACGCATCAATGCGCTCAAGGCGAACACGCATACCGCCTAACACCCTCTCCGAAACGCACGCGAGAACGCACTGACCCCACACCCGACGTCACAATAACCAAGACTGGCATCTACGTGATGCTCACGCGAACACGGAAGGAAAGCTGCTGCTCAAGTACAAGAACCCGGAAACGAGTGCGCCGCTCACCAAGAGCGGCGCATACCAAGGTTCCCACAACCACCAACTCGCGCCAAGTATCGAACAGCAAACCCGACAACGAGCAAGACGAATGTTAGGCGATCAGCCAAGTTGACAAAAGCGGATTCGGATGAATAGTGATACGAAATATCCGATTCCAGTGAAGTCGTCAAAAGTATGCTGCAGGACCGCCCCGCCTCGCAACGACCAAGAAGATGGCTTCTTGACACCGGGCAATGCCGCGCAAATCCCCGGCCTTGTCCACGTGGCCACAAACAGAGCAGCGCCCCAACGCACCGGGCACGCTATACACTCCTGGCTAAACAATGTTTCACCTATATCCCCCCAGAGATTACCCAATCACAATCAATTACAATATACTATTTTCAGGATTCGGCCAGTCTGGCCCCGCTTGTATGGAGACGTGACTCATGATGGTTTTCCCCTTCCTTCTTTTTTTCGCTGGAATCGTTTCCTTGATGGCCGGCCAACGGCGCCTGTCGATCATCTTTTGGGCAATCGCCATGATCGCAACGGGCGTACTTTTCCACCTTCATGCCACCGATCCCCTGCACCTTGCTTTTTAGACGCCTCACCGAATCGACCAAGCCACAGATCAGCCAAGAAAATGGCAAGCCGTGGCCGCCATGACGCGGCGCCCCATGCCAGCCGCCCCAGCCACACGTGCCAATAGGGCGGACCATCACACTGACCGCACTCCGGGTTCGCTCCTTCGATGCCGGCACGGGCGCCGCTCAATGAGCCTGCCGCCCTGCCCCCCCATGGGCTACGAACGTCCTCGACGCTCGCAGCGCCCGTCGCGCGCCGATCTACACTCAATTCGGCCCCGATACCTGTTCACACATGACATGCGATCTGGCAAACGAAGCTGAATTTCGGAATTGTCCCAGCATATATCAGCCATATCTCATGGACGGAACTTCAGCGCAGATCAATACTAGAAATGTGCACATGGCTGTTCGGTGTCATGCCTCGACTTGGCGCATGATTCGTTGCCGCGCGCTTCAACAAGTCACGTTTCGTAGCAGGCCGGTTCCAGCGTGCACGTGAGCATCGGCACGAATTTGTCACTGAATGGAGATACACCTTTGACCCCGGCACATTTGCTCACCTGTCGCGTTAGCATCCCGATTGACGGCGTCACGTGCAGTTCCGACGGCCGCTATCGCATTACGCTGGATGGGCAATCCCGTGTGGTGGCATACCATGTCGACACAAATCACTGGTTTCTGCTTGAGTCGTCAAATCAGGCGCCATACGGTCGGGTCATGACGGTGCCGGTGCGACGAACATCTTCCGGCGCTTGGGAACGAGGCAGAGGTACTGCCCCGCCCCTTGCAGGTGCGCATCATGAAATATGCTTGCCGTCACTCATTGAGGCGCCACAACATACCCGCCCGGTACCGAGGATTTTGCATTTCATTTGGATTGGCGACGCCCCGCTCCCGGACGCACTCGCGAGCCGCATCACCCAAAACGCCGAACGATGTCCTGGATTTCAATGTCGGCTGTATCTGGATACCCATGATCGCACGGCACGTGAGCGCATGATTGGGCAATTTCAAACGACGCCGCGCATGACGCTAGTCGACCTGCAACACGACCTACGCTTCCAGGCCTTCCGGCGGTCGCCGCTTGGCCAGTTCTATCGGCATTTCGCCAGCTCGACGGGAAACAACTACAGCGCCGCTTCGGATATTCTGCGAGCGTACCTTCTCCATCGCGACGGTGGACTATATCTGGACGTGGACGATGTTGTCTCCTACCCTGTACCCGCCCTTCGTGACTTGCTGGCCGGGCCACGCGATGTCTTGCTCAATCGCATGGTGACGGCAGAAGAGTATGGCTTCAGCGGTTACCCGAGTTCAAACTTTGCTTGTCACCCGGGCAACCCAGTGCTCGCCGCATGGCTTGACGAAATGACCCATCGCCTGATGGGCGCATCCCGGTTCCTGCAGCAGCCGCGGCCATGGAAAACAAAATCCCAAGCCGACCACGGCGCCCTGCTCGAATACATTTCGACGATCTTCCGGCTGGTCGGTCCGGGTGCATTCAACGATGCCCTTCGCGCCAGCCGCCCCGACTATTACTACATCGAGCGGGATCTGGTCAGCGCATATCGCATCGCGACCGTATCGCCTGCGGAACCACGCTTCGTGTTTGACCGCTACTTCGATGCCATGCATGTGGCCAAGGCCTTTTATTTACCTTTTGCCGAACCGGAATTCGATGTCGCGATCGGAAGTGCTCATAGCTGGAATCCAACCGTGGCGACAAGAGGGGAACACAATGCCCCCCTTCATCAATCAACCTTAAGCGGCGTTACCTGAACACCATTCGCCGCAAGGCGCGACTCCGGATCCTGGCGACATGGTTTCAGCCATGGTCGTGCCAGGTAGATCTGGTGGACAGCATGAGCATATTCACTACCCAAGGATGGCGTGCGTGAATGATAGGCCCCGACCGCACGCCATGTTGGCCCATATTGGTTGACTGCATCACGAAGCAACGCCGCCCCGACGTCCGCATTGACGGCTGGATCCTGAAGCTGCTTCAAATCAATCCCCTCGCGACGTAAGGTCGGAAAGTGGATCGAATTAATCTGCATGATCCCAACATCGACCGTTCCATTTGCATCGTGATTCAATGCATCCGGGTTAAGGTGAGATTCGTAATACGCAATCGCCCTTAGTACATCCGGATTCACGTGATACCGTTGTGCTGCATCCGTGATGCAGTCCGCATGCGCCTGGCCAGCCATGCACAATCCGATCACCAATGATACCCCTACCACACGCCATTTGATGCAACGCTTGTATCGATTTACAGCCACGCCCCACCTCTATTGGTAAAATATTGCACAAACCAATTTGACGAACCCATCATTAGAAAGTTCATCATTTGCGTGATGATCGAATAGCGACGCGAGCACCACCCCCTCTCACGTATCGCGCCGTCGAAGAACATGCATTTCCTCAATTTTGATATCAGAATGTCTTGGATGTCGGGCCGGAAAACACTGAATCATTGCCACCACGCATCCGTACCGCGATTCTCCCGCATTCCCCATTGAACAGGCGCCACAACGATCGAACCAACCGCCTCATCGCTGCCACGCGGTTCGCAAATTACACATCGCCCTGTCCTCGACAATGAATTGACCAGGCGCACCGCCCACATGAGGTGAAGACTCGCTCATGGGTTAAATATGCATGGATAATTCATCTTTTTTGTTTTACAATCCATTTCATGGAGATCACTTATAATGCAACCCTAAACAAACGAAATATTGCCGCGCATGGCATTCCTCTCGTCCATGCAAGACTTCTCGAATGGGAAACGCTCCGATGCAAACGTGATGAGCGACACGGTACCGAGGAAGTACACTATATCGGCTACGCTTACATTGGCCCACGACTCTTCTGCGTTGCTTTCATCGAATCAGCACGCCATCGATATGTGGTGAGCCTGCGAAAGGCATATTGCCGAGAGACGCTTCACTATGGCGATGTTAAACCGATAACCATCACACCGACACCAGAGGAGGAAATCGCAATCCGCCATGGAATTTCCGTGGATCCAGACACCTACGAACTGTGTGAAACCGAGTTCGAACTATTGCAATCGCGAGGATTTTGGATCGGGAATCGTGCAGCAGAGCCACAAGAGGCAACTCCCAATGCACAAATCGATCCGGACCTACTTGATCGATTTAAAGCCAGTGGCCCCGACTGGCAAACACGGATCAATGCCGTCTTGGCCGAATGGTTGAACGCACACTCCCCACAAAAATCTGCAAATGACATTGCCATTTAATATATAACTTATATTTTCATGTTCATCCATGCCGACACTAAAGAAATCACGAGATGCGCACGCCCGGCACCACGAGTGCTCATCGCCTTCGCCGGCACGAACCAGCCCCCCATCCCGATCATGGACGACCCGAGATCGGGCATGCCATATGCGATGAGGTCAATGGGCCCAAATGCTTGGTCTGCTAGTTGCTGCTCCGGTCATTTCACATCCGTATCGCTTAGAAGACCCGTGTCAGGATGCGACTGTGGCACATGAAGCTGACGACGCGTCCACACGTAGTCGAAGTTCTTATGACGGCCCTTATACAGATATCCCGGTAATAAACCGATCGGCTTTTGACCGCTCACCTTGACTCGAACCCCCGTCCCATCTGCCAATTCCGCAATGCCCGCCGCCAGTTTCGAGTTCGTATTGACGTGTGCCCGGCCAACTAATGCCACCCATTTTCCGCCGCCGATGGCGGCTTGGTGTTGTCGAATGGTGGCCGCGCCAAAATAATTCATTTTCCGCAGCCGGGGAAGGCGGTCCACCTCCTCTGCGGTCAGGAAATCGGGCGGTGTCGCTATTAACGGGTCATAATAAGCAGCGATACTGTCGATCGCCCTAACCGCGACGCTCTGCGTCCGAGCCTCGCCGAGCAGAGTTTTATAATTGTAGGCCACCGATTCAGGTCTGCCGGTCGTGCGTTCATCCACCCAAGCCTGCAACGTATGGGACAAGGGTGCAGCAGGCGACGCCAAGTAGGCGTCGATATCGGACTGGTGAAGGTCAGCCAGGAAACCCTCGACATAGAGGGTCCGCACGCCCTGCCGTTTGAGCTCGGCCATATTTTCAATCAGCAGTTGCCGACTTGCCGGCTGGTCGTGTAGCTCCCCCAGTACGATGCCTTCCTTTCGGGCGAACAGCGCCGCAAAGGATTGCGCATCCGACAGATCCGCCGGAAGAACAGGGGCTTGCGCGCGTGGAGTCCGGGGTAGGCGTGACAAGTAATCCTTGGCTGCATTGTCCAGACGATCAGAAAGCAAACGGATCTGGTCACGCCCTCCCCGTTCCGCGTCGTTAAGTTCCTTGTCCTCGATATGCTCAAGCGCACGTCTCGCACTCGGCGGAAAATCGGAGACCTGAAAATTTTCCAATTCGACAGTCGTCAGATCACTCGGATCCGACGGCAGTAATTCAAACGTCAGTTTGCCGTGGCGTCCCCCGAGGCCTACCTCACCGATCACCGCCAATCGCTCGGCGAGCGTTTCCGCGCGAAACACTCCGTCCTCCAGACGCAAGACGAGCCAACGCTCCCTCGCGCCAAGCACAAACCGGTTTGATGTGCCGCGCCACTTCCTGATTTCCGCGAAGCGTCCGCCAATTTTGAGATACCGTGTGCCATCATCCCTTTGGCGGATTCCCATTCGATCAGGAGGCCCCAATTCCTCGCTTGTCACGCCGGGCGAAAACATATCAGGTGTGACCCGACCTACCACCTCCGACGAAACATGTGTCGATGTTTCTTGCTCGGGAATCCAGTGCTTCCCGTCCCATTCGATCACACTGGCTTCGCTCAATGCCTTGAGATGTGTACTCACTCTGGCCTGGAAATACTCGCCGTCTGGGCTGAAACCGGCGTTTTCCACGTCGCCGAGACCGCCCGTCACAGCCATGAGCGCCAGGTTGACCGCATCCGAGAGTGCCGCGCGCAACCCTGATCGGCGCTCGTCATCGGTATCCGCCTCGATCGCCTTGTCGATATGCAGCCCAAGACTGACGAACGGCGTTACCGGATTGGGCATCACAAAATTCACCGCGTCGATGTAATCGGTCCACACGTCCTGCGACACTTCGGTATCAGATTTGACTGCAAGATCCAGATCCGAATAGCTGCGGGCCCTCTGCCGTTCGGCCAGTTGCCGAAACAGACTCGCGCTCGCCAACGCATAGCCAGCCCGCCCCACCCTGCGCTGACCGACATGGCCATCGGATTTGGCAAACTGCGCAAGCCAATGGTCGACGCCAGCCTTGAACATGCCGTCCTGCCGGTCGGACAACGAAAAGTGACGCGCTAATTGACGCCGCTTGCCGACATCCCGACAGCTTTCGACAAACCATTGCCGCATGTCGTTCTCCTGCGCAAAAGCGACGAATCGCGCATCCGGGCGGTCGCGTCGTGGCAAATAGAGCACAATGCGTCCGGTACTTCGATCCTGAAAGGTCAGCATGTCGGTGGCAAGATATCCATTCACCTCGACAAGTGCGACCTCGATGCGACGCGGGGAATCGAGATAGCGTACCCCGCCTAGCACACACTCGACGTCCGGCGCTGTCAGATGGGGCGCTACATGCTTTAGATCGCGCGCCAGCGCGACGCCGTTGTTGATTTCCTGAAGATTCTGATGTTGCCATCCCGCATCGAGCTTGGCTTTCGCCACCTCATAGAAATCGATATCCCACACCAGTTTCATCAGCGTCGATGGCTTGACGCGCACTTCATTAGCGTGATCGAAACGGTGTCGCCCCGTCGAATTCCCCTCATATACGCCTGCCAAGGCATCAAGACTCCAGGGATTTTCCTGGTCATGTGCAGGAAAGTTCGTCAGGAGACATGCCGTCAACGTGCGTTCGTCCAACGGCTTGACGCCATGTCCCCACCCGGTCACCGCCGCCCCGTCCTGATACCCGAGCTCGAAGCGCATCAAATAGGCGTCGTCGGGGTCGACTTCGATGCCTAACTTCTCTCGAATGGCGCGCTGCATTGTCGTACGCGCGAGCGCCCAGATATCCGGAAAAGCGTCGTTCAGACGCCGGTAAAATGCATCAACGGCCGAGAAATTACCGCTCGATAGCGGCTGCGACTGAATGCGGTCCCAGCTCGTCCAGTCGGGATCCGTCATCTGTGTGGGGTCCTCGGTGCCCACTTCCGCGATCCGTTGCTCGTCCACGACCGGCAATACGACCTCGGACATTTCCGTGCTGTTTCTCGCACCCTCCGCGTCCGTCACAGTTGCGCTCATCCTCAACGCTTGGTCGATGTCCGATCCACGAGAAGCATGGCGATCAAAACGCCAGCGCCAACCATCCCAATGAACACGGTAACGCGGACCATCCGATGCGTGACGGTCAAACACTTCACATCGAAGCGTGCCGTCGGCGCTTTGCTTGACTTCAGCCGACACCAACGCGCCTCCCATTTCGATCACGTCGTACCGCTCCGGATTGGCGCCCAACTGCGCCTCCCCCACCGCGTAAAGTCTGGCACCTCCGGGCAGCAAGTTCTTCGATTCGATGTAACTGCTACCCCGCTCAAAAGGAACGGCTAGTTGTCGCAACATGCTGACTTCCGCCTGATTGAAAACGGGAACACCATTGCGCTTCCAGGTGTGCCAGGTCTTCGACAATGGCTCGACGTAGAGTTCATTTCCTGGCCGCACACGTCGTTCCACAGGATCGAATTCCAAGGTGGATGCAACGCATCCTGCCTGCGCTCCGCCGTCTTGATGACTCACGGTCCCATGCGGGCAATGCAGTTCCACTACACAGGGCTGGTTTTCGATCCAGACATAGGGGCGCCCGTCAATGCGGCAATCAACCTCGAACTCATCAGGCAAAAATGCCGCCGCCGCGTGCCCCACTGCCACACGTCCCTTGCTGGTACGCGGATTCAACTCAACCCATTTCGGCCCTGCAGGCGTATCGGCAACATACTGATTACCGTTCACGTGCGACAGTCTGGCCCAATCTTCCGGAAAGCCCATTTCCAGTAGCAGCGAATAGCTGATTCCAGTATTGGCGTCGCGCAAGACAAAGGTACCGCCCAGCGGGGTTGGGGCCAGCCGGGACTGACCAGTTGAGCGGGACTCTGCAACGTCAGCGACAGGCAAGCCCGGCGATGAAGCGACAACGTTCAGGAACCGACCCGCTTCCGGCCGCCATTGACTACATGGGTTGTCACCATAGGGGTAAGCCAGCCGCCCCTCATAATGTTGCACAAGCAGTCTCGCGGTCGCCGGAGGCAACCCGAAGATCGCGATATCGAGCGCCGCTCGGGCAGTTGGATCGTCGGGGTTGTGCCGAATCGCGGAGAGTGGCGCATGCGATACGATCACCATCCCTTTTTGTCGCCCCTGCGGGGTCCAAATCTCGTCAAAAATCGCGCATCTGGATGGATCGGATACCCCCTCAGCACGCAGCGTATCCCGCTTAATTCCACTGCCTCGGAACGGTTGCAGCGTGAGCGCCAACTCGTCGGCCTGGAACTCCGACAAAATGCCGGCGCGCTCCCATTGCCCGATCAACTGACGCAGCGCACGTTTGCTATCATCGAGACCGTTGGCTGCTTGATCCCCACCCTCGAACGACGTAACACGGGCGGACCGCCGGGGAACTGCTTGCGCCATCGGAAAGCGTAGGGGGTCCTGCGCGGAGGCCCACCATCCGGCGGCCCTGTCATACCACGCGATATCGCGTGGCAAAGCGGCATCGCCAAGTCTTGCTCCGGCAGCTGACGGCGATGATCGATGAGCTGCCATTCTTGAAGGAAGATCGCCGGCCGCGCAATCCAGGCGACGACGGGTTTCCGACCGAACCGATCCAGTATTCCCTGGCGCTTCTCCCGCTCGCAACAACAGGCCGGGGGTGACATTCGAACCGCCCCTCACCTCGCTTCCTTGACGCAATTGCCGAGTGTTCGGATACTTCGAGCGACCAGTCAAATGCGCCTCATGGCGATTGAACCGCGCATCGTACCAACCTGCCGCCTTATCTCGATAATTCGCATCGAGCGAATCGATCTGTACTGCCGTGGATCGGTTCCGGCACCGCTCCATGGTCGATGCCAATCCAACCGCCGGACTGTCAACGACCACGATATTCGTCACCCAGGTCAACGCACCGAGCAAGGCACTCGCCTGCGCCTGCGCCATCGGATTACCGGGTACGCGGGCCAGTGCGTCAATGCGCCGCTGGTTGGCACGATTGCCGATATAACATTGGGACCGGCTGTAGTGACAACCGGTATTTTTTCGGTATTGAACAAGAGATAACGGCACCGGACTTTCCTCCCGCGGCTGCGCCAGAAACGACAACACTATTGACCGCGATGCCCAATCTCGCTATCCGTTTCCACTCCTGTTCTCGCGCCCCTCACCTCTGCGAACGTTGGCCCCTCTCACGCTGCATACGAGCGCCGTCGCCCGGAAAGACCTGGCGTCCGCAAAGAGTCGGAAAATTTCCTCTCGACCTGTCCGCAGGATGGGGAAAATGCGAGATCATCGCGACGTGAAGCGGCGGCTGGTTTCCGCCACCACTGTATTGCCGACCATTGAATGGAGCTCAAATACTCATCACCCGCTGATTAGCCGCGTCCGGTCGTATGCTCACACGATACGAGCGGTGAGCAAGGCTGCCACATCGCCAACGGTGTTCAGCCGAAAAACGTCGTCGGTCTCCAGCACGATCCCGTAGCGATCCTCGAGCGCCATCGCCATGTCCAGCAATTCCAGCGAATCCATTGCCAGATCCTCAATCAGCCGCTGAGAATCACAAAATTCTTCTGGATCTCTACACAAAATTTCCCCAAATAGAACCTTGACGTCTCCCGCCGTCTTAGACACTACACTTTGTTCATTCACGTCGTCCCGTCCTTCATAAATTTTCCACAATGAGGCAGCCTCCCCAGACGGAGTATGGCTCGCCTTCCCGTGCCGCTTTACATTAACTGCTGCTCTTGACGCCAGTTGCGCCAGAATTCGTGCCGTAACGAATCCCGCCTGCACTCGTCACCACCTGAGAATCCCGCTTTGGCCGCGATGTCTCCTGTTCAGCACGCACGCCTTCATTACGCTCAGTATCGGGCTCGCTGCTTGCTTCAGCGCTTGGGGACTCGTTCGTCCGCTTGCCCTCATTCAACAGGTCTAGGAGGCGATCAGACGGCCGCTTAACAGTTTCAGCCCCTTTCTGAATTCCCTTAAGTTGGTCAATGACGCCAACCATCAACTGCTGCATCGCCCCATCCATTCTCGTACCGTCCGTCTTTTGCGCGAATCGATCGATTCGTGGAGTCCGCCCCTTGAGACTGGGTGACTTCCACAACGGTGGCTCCGGAGCGGGGGGTGGGGCGGGGGGGGAGAAACTCGTCGATTCCGTCGATTCATTTTCTTCCTGAATCGGTATGGCAGCACTCACATCGCTTTCAGTTTGCTCGCCAAGCAATTCAGCCCTGACATGCTCAGACTCGCTACGCTGTTCGTCCCCAAGCTTCAATGGCACCCGCTTGAGTGGACGTGCCAGTTCGCGACCTATTTCTTGCTCCCTCGAATCAATCATCCGCATCACTGGCGCAAGCGCTTCCTTGACTGCGTCGCCGAGCGATACTTTGATTTTTGGAGCGAAATTAATTCGGGGAGATCCAAAATTCTTGCATTGATTGAACAGTTGCCCCCCCATCCTCGCCCCATATGGCGAAGCTGGATCCTGACCATCTGGCGACATTCTCGGGTCATCAGGCCCCAGCGATTTCCCTCTCTCGCTTTGAGAGGGCCGCTGATCATTTCCATCGTTATTCGAACTCGAAAACAAAGGTCGAATAAATTTTTCCAAATCCCCGCACGCATCCAGCACAGTGTTAATCTGACCTATCGAAACGTCATGATATTTTGAATATCTCGCACTATCCAGCCAAGACGCCATCTGAGTCATATGATGCGTATACCACGCATCCGCCATCTCAATTATTTTTGAGGTCAGCTCCCTGTTTTTCAAATATGGCTCCTTACTCAAAATATGCTCGACGATGTGATCGTCGATTCCGGCATGATAGGATTCCATAATTTCTGAGCGATCTTTCATGAACCATTCGTGCACCGCCTTGTTTGCGGCCGCGAATGCATTGCTCGTCTCGCCATGCTGAAACCCCATCTTCAGAGGATGTTTTTCGAGTGATGCTTGAGCGGACTTCAGAAATTTCCCGAGCGCCTGAGTGACCTCTTTGGGAATTTCTACCGTTCCCTGCCGGGACGCCGCGTATACCACGACGGCCAACGAGGTCAGTTGATTGCGCTCGATCTGCTGAATATTCCCATTCAAGAGCTTCACCAACTCACCGCCCGTTTGGCCATCAACATGGGCCAACGCCTGCTCGCGATAGAAATCATTCCAACTCCTCGCGCCAGGGTATGCGCCATCGGACACCCTAGCCTCCGAAGGCATCGTTTTCGACGTGTTACTGCTCACGCCATTCAACTGGTCGCTAATCTTCTTCGGATGCGCATCGCTGCCCCCCCCAGATATCTTCGACATCAACAGTCGAGGGGAATCCGGCACATTGCCGACACCCGTGATGGGCGAACCAAAGGATCCATCTCGCCCGAAAGAACCGGACATCGGTTTAGATACGTGACTCCCATGGATTGCCGTCATCACCCATTCCTATCACAAATCAAACACAAAATGCCACGCACTAGTTCGTGCGTGGCTCGTGCAATTAACACGCCACAGTCGAATTCAAATCTGCAAATATTGCTTATCCGTGTCGATCATCGATTGAACCGTGCTACTTACGACCTTTACAAGGTTATCGAAATTAGAGTTCACATGCGAATATTTTTCCGCAATTGTCTGACCCGCATTCTCCAACTGGCTCTCCAACCCCTGAAAGCCAGCCCACCATGCCTGATAAGCCGCAGGATTCATGTCGACAGTGCCCCCATTATTCATATCACTTAATGGCTTCCACATTTGGTGCACAATCGAGTCATCGTCCGTATTCAGCGAGACGTTTCCGTTTCCGTCTACTGAAATTACAGACGGAATAAGCGACCCCAACTCCTCTTTAAATTGATCCACATTATCTACATGCAGAATTGTGCCACCCATGCTACTCATAATATTCCAAAGATCATTTTGAGCATCCTCAACATCAAACGAAATGCTCTTTCCATCCGATGATGAGTGTATATAGCTTGCAATGTGTGCCATGTAGTTACTTATCTTTTGAACAAGCTTCATGACCGCCTCGACCACGAGCTCCAACTTATTCAACTCGTCCTGCCCCGCCTCCATGGTGTGATTCAGACCATCGATGATGTCCTGAAACGGATTGTCATCACCCACATTCGACTGGCCAGTCGCCGCTTGACTTACTTTGGCATGCGAATCCAAGTTGCCGTACTTGGCGTCGAGCACCTGAATATCCGCTGCTACACGACCAATCTGCTTGTCGCGCTGCCTACGGCACGCACGCATCGCCAGCGCCAGTCCCTTGAACCGGCTTTCAAGATCATTGCCGCCTTTCCTGGCCCCGTTGCCTTTCAACAGATCGAACAACGCATCCAATTGCCACTGGAGCGAATCCTTGGCGACTCCACCTTCCTGCGTCGTCCGCGCTGCTTCCAGCACACCTTGCGACGCTACGTCCACCCCATCATTCGGGCGACGCAGCATCGTGGCCGCCATGCCACCTTGTCCAGCTACTACCGTAGTCATATTCATCTCCAACAGTCAAATCAAACCGGAAACGCGCCCTGTCACTCAGTCGGCAAAGCACGAACCCAATCCAATCAGAAATTCCTGCCGATTGCGGCCGCGAATCCAGCGCGGCTCCAAACCCCGACCAGTCCAGGTGGCCCCGCTGTCCGGATCGCGATATTTCGGCGCGATCTTGCGGGGTTTCAACTGGCGCTGCAGCTCCTGCAGCTTGTCCCGACCATAGATTTCCACAACCTGCAACCCGTACTGCTCGACTTTCGCGCGCACATCACTGAGCACCACATCCCGCTCCTGTGATTGCACGCGCTCCACTTCTCGCGCCAACGCTTCGGCCTGCGCCTTGAGCTGTTCGTAATCCTTCATCGTCCTAACATTCCTTGATTCATGTGGGCCGCACCGGCGCTCTTGTGGACCACCCGGCGCGGAACGCCGACAAATTTATTTTCCGACGCACCCGAGACGATGACTTTCAACTACTGCTCATTGCGGAAACACCTCGCGTCGGCTGCCGCCCCCGACCGAAGTCAAAGGCGGCAGCCTCCCGCTTTACACGATCTTGCTTGCCACGACACTGCCGAGATCGCTCTGCTGGCCCACCAGCGCCCGAACGACCGCCAGCATGTCTTCCTGGACCGTCTTGACCTTTCGGGCGCTATCCTGATGCAGGTTGCCCACCTGGCCCCACAGCTCGGCGAAACGGCCATCGATCGTCTCTTCCGAACGGTCCTCGCTCTTCGCCAGATCCGCCGCCGCGCTCGCCTGACGGTGGGCCATTTCGCCAACGGCCGACATCAAACGGGCCCGCGCGTCGCATCGCCGCATCTCGACGTAGTTGAACTCGTGATTGATCTGATGCGCACGCTGTGCCACGCGATGGCGCTCGGTTTGCCCCGCGATCGCCTGCGAGTGCTTCCAGCCCGGCTCCGACGGACTCGGCTCGACGCCGACCATCTGACGCTCGGCCGCCTCCTCCTCGGAACGAGCCTGATCCGCACGCTCGGCTGCCGCATTGCGCCGCTCAACCGCCTGCTCACGGTCCTGGCCGATCTCACCGTTTGCCATGCCCGACTCACCGAGCGGTTCCTCGAGCGGCTGGAGCGGCTTCAGCTCCACTTCCCGCACCTCTTCATTGACCGCTTGACGCGACCCGAGCAGACCCTTCTGCGCATCCAGCGTCAGTTCTTCGTTGGCATTCGCCCGGCCCATCTCCTCGGTGAGGGACGTCTCGTTGATTTTCAGGCCCTTGAATTCCTGCACGGCCGAACCCACGCAGAAAGCACCCTGCAGCACCGCTCCGGAGATCGCTCCCTCAAGCTCATCCTGCCCCTGCTTGATGATTTCCTGAGCCTGCTCTTGCGTGACCTTGAGCTGGGTAACCGCCATGTCTGCGCCCATCTTCTGGAATGCCCGACCTTCGGCGAGCAGGGCGGACTGAAGGGCAATAATGACATCGAAGCCGTCATCCACGGTCGAATTGCCAAACAGACCGACCTGGCCTTGCCCACGCACAGGCTTCGGCGTCTCGGCGCTCGAGTGAGCCGATTTCGCGCCCGCCTGACCCGTTGCGGCCTCCAGGGCGCGCTTGAGCACTTTCAGTGTGTCGACAGATGCCGGCACGATGGGCCGTGCCAACTCGGTTCCGGTGTCGCCCGTTGCCCGATGCGCGGCGCCAGCTGCCGCC